>JAHEMS010000408.1 GCA_024643595.1 Bacteroidota bacterium | reverse complement strand
TATACCGAATATTGTTTTAAATAACCTCTATAAATACACACAGTTACAATCGTCTTTTGGAGTGAATAATGTAGCACTTGTTAAAGGACGACCACAAACACTTAATCTAAAAGACCTCATCGTTCACTTCGTTGATCACCGTCATGAGGTGGTTGTGCGCAGAACCAAGTATGAGTTGAACGAGGCGGAAAAGAGAGCACATATTCTGGAAGGCTACCTGATCGCACTTGATCATTTGGATGAGGTAATTGCATTGATCCGTAACTCTAAAGACCCGGAAGTCGCTAAAGAAGGACTGATCGCTCAATTCAGCCTTTCAGAAATTCAGGCAAAGGCAATTTTGGAAATGAGACTACAGCGCCTCACTGGCCTGGAGCGCGACAAAATACAGAATGAATATCAGGAGGTAAAAGCAATCATTGAACGGCTTAAGGAAATTCTGGGCAATGAATCAGTGCGAATGGGAATTATCAAAGACGAACTGGCGGAAATTAAGGAGCGATATGGTGATGCAAGGAGAACCGAGGTAGTGCACAGTGATGATGATATTACGCTGGAAGATATGATTCCGAATGAGGAAATGGTGATCACCATTTCTAATCAGGGTTATGTAAAACGTACTTCACTTTCAGAATACCGCACACAAGGAAGGGGAGGTATTGGATCAAAAGCGGCAACCACAAAAGAGGATGACTTTACGGAACACCTGTTTATTGGGCATGCCCACAATTACCTGCTCATCTTTACAGAATTTGGACAGGTTTACTGGAAGAAAGTGTATGAAATTCCCGAGGGAACAAAAACTTCTAAAGGAAGAGCTATTCAGAATCTGCTCAATATACAACCAGGCGACAGCGTTAAAGCCGTGTTGAATGTTGTAGGGCTTGATGACGAAGATTATATCAATAATACGTTCGTGATACTTTGTACCGAGAAGGGCACCATTAAAAAAACATCCCTCGAAGCTTACTCCAGGCCTCGCGCAAATGGAATTACGGCCATCACAATAAACGATGGAGACCGTCTGCTGAATGCAGCGTTGACTAATGGGGAAAATGATATCATCATCGCTAAAAGTCTTGGGAAAGCGGTTCGCTTCAATGAAAAGGATGTCCGGCCAATGGGCAGAACTGCTTCCGGTGTAAGGGGCGTGACACTAGAATCAGATGTTGATAAAGTAATCGGTATGGTGTGCATTTCGCGTGAGAACGTGAATCTTTTGGTTGTTTCTGAAAAAGGATTTGGAAAAAGATCATCTATTGAGGATTATCGCATTACCCGCAGAGGCGGCAAGGGAGTAAAAACGATCAACATTACTGAAAAAACTGGCAAGCTTGTTGCAATTAAGGGGGTAGTTGACAATGATGATCTAATGATTATTAATAAATCGGGTATCAGTATTCGGATCAGTGTTGGTGAATTACGGGTGATGGGAAGAGCGACACAGGGAGTAAGATTGATCAAGCTAAACGAGGACGATGCTATTTCTTCCGTAGAAAAAATACAAAATATTGAAGATGATATTGATGAAGTTGAAACTATACCACAACCAGAATAAAAAACAGACGAACAAACTTAAACTTAAACTTGAAATGAAAAAGATAGCAATCATGCTCATGTTATTAATGCCCTTTGGCGTTATGGCTCAAAAGCCGATTAAACCGAGCACCGCCAACGCTGAAAAAGCCCTGCGTGATGGCAAGTTAGATGAGGCAAAAGCCATTATTGATGCCACTACCACAAGCCAGGATTTCATGGTCGACAAAAAAGGAAATCCATCAAAAAATGCCGCCAAAGCCTGGTATCTGAAAGGGGTTATCTATGCCGGCATTGACACTACTTCGATTGAAAAATTTAAATCTTTGGTGCCTGATGGATTCCCAATTGCGAAGGAAGCTTTTGATAAGGCCAAAGAAATTGACCAGGATAAGACTCCAGCATTCTTAAATGATCCCTCTGGATTTCCAATGATGAATGATCAGGTTAATGCCTTCATGGCACAAAAATATTTCGATGCAGCTGTTAAATATTATCAGGACGACAAGGACTACAAAAAGGCTTTCGAGTTTACTGAAAGGACCATGTATTTTATTCCTGAAGACACATCGATTCTCATGAATGCTGGCGTGTTTTTTGGTCCATCAGCCGAAGAGTGGGATAAATCAATCGCATTAATCAATAAGTATCATTCCCTGGGCGGTACCAATTCTGATTCTTATATTCAATTATTCAGCATCTATCGTGATAAGAAAAAAGACAATGATGCAGCCCTTAAAGTGGCGCAGGATATGGTAAAGAAGTATCCCAATAATACGGAGTATCCGAAATATGAGTTGGACATGTATGTAAAGATGAATCGCTTACCGGAAGCCAAAGAGGTGATGCTGCGGGAGGCTAATGCAAATCCAAACGATAAGGAATCACGATATTATTTGGGCGTGATCAGCAGTGAATTGAAAGATATGGATGAAGCACGCAAGTGGTATGCCGAAGCAATTAAGTTAGATGATAAGTATTTTGAACCTCAATTAGGTCTATCCGAACTGGTTTTCCTGGATGCCAAAGAAGTGAAAGCTCAAATGAATCAATTAGGTAATTCAAAAGAAGACTTTAAAAAGAAAGTTGAGCTGGATAAAGTATATCAGGATAAGTTAAAGGTGGCGCTGCCATATTGGGAAAAATGTGAAAAGTTAAGTCCTGATGAACCTAAAGTATTGGATGTACTTTATTTGATCTATACTGATCTGGAAATGAATGCTCAGGTTACCAGGATTGAAAAGAGAATGAAGACATTAGGTCTGTTAGACTAACTGATTAATGCTGAATCAAAAAAAGAGACTGGCTATTAAGCAGTCTCTTTTTTTTATGGCAAGATTTTACCCTATTGACAGGTAACTATTCCAAGAAGTCTATGCGTATAACACTTCTTTTTGAGCATTAATCGTATCACTCGAAATATATTCATCGTACGTCATCAGTTTATCCATATGACCATTGGGTGTGATGTCAATGATGCGGTTCGCTACGGTCTGTGTAAATTCATGGTCATGTGAGGTAAACAAAACGGTGCCCGGAAAGTCTTTTAAAGCATTATTAAATGCGGTAATGGATTCGAGATCAAGGTGGTTGGTAGGTTCATCCAGAATCAGGAGATTTGCACCAGCCAGCATCATGCGAGAGATCATACAGCGAACCTTCTCACCACCGGAGAGCACCGTACATTTTTTGAAAACCTCTTCACCCGAAAACAGCATCTTGCCAAGGAAGCCCCTGATGTATATCTCGTCTTTATTTTCATCATCTGCATACTGACGTAACCAATCAACGAGGTTATCGTCTGAGAGGAAATAACTCTCATTATTGACGGGCAGGTAAGCAGGCGTGATCGTCTGACCAAATTTAAATTCACCAGCATCGGGTTTTAACTCGCCGATTAATAGTTGAAATAAAGTCGTAATCGTGATGCTGTCTTTCGCCAGAAAAGCAATCTTATCTCCCTTATTGACAAAGAAATCAAGATTTTTAAAGAGCTTAACCCCATTTAATGAATGTGTCAGGTGCTCTACATGCAGTATCTGATCACCAGCGGTACGCTTCTGTTGAAAAATAATAGCAGGATATTTTCGCGTAGAAGGTTGAATATCATCCAGGTTAATTTTCTCCAATAATTTTCTTCTGCTGGTGGCCTGCTTTGACTTTGATGCGTTAGCACTAAAACGTGCAATGAATTCCTGCAATTCCTTCTTTTTCTCTTCCGCCTTTTTATTGGCCGATGATCGCTGTGACAATGCCAGCTGACTGGATTGATACCAGAATGAATAATTACCAGTAAACAACCGGATCACTTT
>JAHEMS010000407.1 GCA_024643595.1 Bacteroidota bacterium | reverse complement strand
ATGGGAGATATTGGGTATTTCGTCATTTCTATTAATTGCTTTTTATCGCGATCGTTACCTTCCAGTAAAAAATGCCGTGAAGGTATTTTCGATTTATAGAATCGGTGATGTAGGATTAATACTTGCCATGTGGATGGCCCATCATTTGTTTCATGAAAACATCACGTTTCTGAGGTTAAATAACTACGAATTGGTTCATGGACATTTGTTGAATCATACCTGGATTGGGATTTTTATTTCACTGATGATCTTACTATCTGCCGCGGCTAAGTCAGCACAGCTTCCATTTTCATCCTGGTTACCCCGTGCGATGGAAGGCCCAACTCCTTCCAGCGCAATTTTTTATGGCTCCCTTTCTGTTCATCTTGGTGTTTTTGTTTTGATGCGAACCTTTCCCTTTTGGGATCATCAACTTTCGGTTCGAATAATAATCGCGGTGCTTGGATTGACATCAAGTGTTATTGCCACGGGTATTGCGCGTGTTCAGTCATCCGTAAAAAGTCAAATTGCTTATGCTTCGATCGCTCAAATTGGACTTATATTTATAGAACTAGCTGCCGGTTTTGAGAATTTGGCACTGGTGCATTTTGCTGGAAATGCATTTTTAAGAACTTATCAGCTGTTGGTATCACCTTCGGTAGTGAGTTATCTCATCCGTGAGCAATTTTACAATTATGTTCCACGCCAGCATACCATTGAAGATTCCTTTCCTAAAAAGATGGAGTACACGTTGTACATGTTATGTGTTAAAGAATGGAACCTCGATACATTAATGTTTCGATATTTGTGGATTCCATTGAAATTGGCTGGAAGAAAGCTTGATTTCCTGACTTTGAATAGAGTTGTCTATGTCCTTATACCACTATATCTAATTGGATTGTTTAGTGTCTATAATCGAGATCTGATATCTGCGGATGTACAAGTGTATCTACCATACGTATTCTCCGTTATCGCCTTGATCACTGTACTTAAAGCGTTTACTGAAAGGACCCACGCCCGTGTAAGTTGGCTTTTGGTAGTAATGAATCACTTCTGGGTTGCATTGGCCGTTTCGTTTAATGAGCAATTTAAGTTTGATCAGATTCACTTTTATCTCAGTGGGGTAGCCTTAGCGGGAATACTGGGGTTCCTTTGTTTGCGTTGGTTAAAATCGCATGAAGGAAGTATTGATTTGGATCAGTTTCATGGTCATTCCTATCGGCATCCCAAATTTGCAATTGTCTTTTTACTGGCGTGTCTTGGTGTTTCTGGTTTTCCTATTACCCCAACCTTTATTGGGGAGGATTTGATCTTTACTCATATCCATGAAGACCAACCGATTCTTGCACTTATAATTTCGTCTACTTTCGTAATTGATGGGTTGGCAATTATTAGAATGTATGCTAGAGTTTTTCTGGGACCTCACGTAAAATCCATTTATGAGATGGCATATAGGTCTTCTTAAAATAATAATGGCTGCCTGGTTCGATTAGGCAGCCATTAGTTTTATAAATTATTCAGTGCTTACGTTTTATTAATTCTAATACACCGTTTACAAAAGTGAGCGGGTGAGGGGGATTGCCGGGTACAAAAAGGTCAACTTTATATTTTTCTAAAAAACTTCTATTTAATGCACCGCTCCCTGCAAAGATGCCACCACTTATGGCATCGGTCCCTGCCAATATTAAAATTTTTGGATCGGGCACAGCATCGTAACAAACCTGGACAGCCTCTGCCATATTTTCAGAAATGGGTCCGGTGATGACAATGCCGTCACAATGACGAGGAGAGGCAAGAAATTCAATTCCAAATCTTCCCATATCAAAGTTTGGATTTCCGCACGCATTTAATTCGGCTTCGTCCGCATTGGATCCAGCGGCTGAAATTTCACGAAGCTTTATCGACCTGCCAAAAAGATTATGAATTTCATTTCGCACATTGTTAGCATCCAACACAATAGGGTGGTTATCTCCTTCGGCTATGATTAGTCGTTCGCGCACGTTGGTAGCGAGTTTATAATCGGTGGTGAATTTTATTTTCTCCGGATAAGCAAATGAACATTCTCCGCACATGACGCACTTTCCCATATCAATGCTTGTCGGGGCTTTACTAATGGCACCCGTTGGGCACAATGAAACGAGAGCATCTTCGTCTATTTGATGAAAAGAAATTTCAGGTCTTCCTTTAAATGGTCCTGGAACCTGAGGCTTGGTAATATCGGGTATAAACTGTTTACCTAGTCGATTTAATATTTTAATGTCTTCTGAAAGCATAATAGGCGATTTTTATAATTATAGGTCATGACCGCAGTATGATAGACTATAGCTTTTATTGTTGATAGGAAAATCAGAAATTTCCAAATCACGCAGCGAGAGAGCGAGTGCTATCCAGTTATGAACGGAAGGATCTTTAACTTTGTAGTGCAAGACCTCACCTTGGGCATCCGTAACAGCACAATGGCAGATTTCCCCCCGCCATCCCTCTACCAGTGAAATGCCAAGCGAATCGGGAGCTAATTTTAAGTTACTTGAGGCTATAGGTTTTGGAACCGGTTCATCATACTTTTTTAATTCTTTGAGTATGTTTCGTAGGTAGGCTATCGCATGGTCAATTTCTAATTTTCGTAAATAGGCCCTTGCCCATACATCTCCATTTTCTAATGTCTCACTGGTAATTTCAAAATCTTTATAAGCCGCATAGGGATGCGAAATTCTAATGTCTCGCTTTATATTGGCCATCCGGGCGGCCATGCCTACTGCGCCTACCAATTTCATTTGTGTACTAGTAACCTTACCAATGTTTTCCATCCGCATTAAAGCAGAAGAAAGGGAGAAGAAATGTTCACTCATCGGCGCAAAGCTTTCCTCAAATTTGTCAAGTAACTTAATGAGTTTTTCAGTTAGCTCTTCGGTGAAGGGATAATGCGTGCCACCTACCCGGTTGGTTCCTTTACCAAACCGATTTCCACACCAGGTTTGAGTGAAGTTGATTACAGGCGTACGAAGTGTTCCAAATACGGATGCGGCCAATTGATATGCCAAGCCAATATTCATATTACCTAAGTCACCAATATGCATGGCAATGCGCTCAAGTTCTAATGCGATCGTCCGTTCAATTTCAAGCCGCTTGTTTATAGTCACCTGGCCCATCGATTCCATCAAGGTTACAAAAGCTGCTGAGTGGCCTATGGCGGTATCTCCTGCAATGGATTCAGAAAGAATAGTGCGTTGCAGGAGGGATGTTTTTCTTAGGAACAAATCCTCTATGCCACGATGTTGCCATCCTAGTTGAATTTCCAGGTGCAATACCGTTTCTCCATTGCACAGGAAACGAAAATGACCAGGTTCAATCACTCCTGCATGAATAGGTCCTACACCCACTTCATGTAATTCTTCACTTTCGATTTTATAAAACGGATAATTGTTGATGACTTTGTTTTTATCAGCCCGGTTAAAGGCATATCGTACCGGCTTGTTCCAGGGACTATAGATAAATTCAATCCCAAAATTTTCGGCAATTTCACGCTCAAAAAAATGAAAAGCATACACTTCGCGGGTAATGGAGGTGAGTTGCATTTGCTCTTTCTTTACCATTTCATGGGAAAGCACTTTAATGTCTTTTTCAAGATCATCGGCCAGGCAGCAAATAAATTTTAGTTTATCCCCATACCAGTAACCGTAATAATTTACACAATGGATATGGGAATGCTTCATGAAGTCTACTACAGTCAGGTAGAAATTACCATACTCAAGAACGGGGATCTTTGATATACTTATGGTCCCTTGATTTTTAACTGATCCGTAGTGGATTGATGTTTCAGTGTCCATAGTTAAGAGGGTAGTGTTTTAATGGCAAGAAGGATCGTGTCGAC
>JAHEMS010000406.1 GCA_024643595.1 Bacteroidota bacterium | reverse complement strand
ATAATTAGGTATCATCATTCCATTCGTAACCACCACCCTTGGCGCATCTTTTGAAGATGGAAAAATTCCCATAGGGTGCCCGGAATACATGTGCAGTGTTTTTTCATCCGTTATCGTGGCCAGGTATTTCATGGTGAGTAGGTACTGCGCCCAATTCTGAAATACCGCGCCATTACCTCCATAGGTAATTAATTCCTGAGGATGTTGGGCCACCGCCGGATCCAGGTTATTCTGGATCATCATCATAATGGCAGCTGCCTGCAACGAATGATGGGGGTATTCATGAATGGCACGTGCATGCATTTTATAATCAGGCATGAACCTATACATATAAATACGGCCAAAATTCTGGAGTTCCTCTAAGAATTCCGGTGCCAGTACCCCATGAAATCTGGGATGAAAATAACGCAGGGCATTCCTGATCGCTAATTTCTTCTCTGGTACAGAAAGAATATCCTTTCTGCGTGGGGCATGATTTGCTGTATGATCAAAGGGCCGGGGTTCTGGTAAACTTTCAGGTATTCCTTGTAATATCTGTCTTTTGAAATTTTCACCGGAAGTCATGCTGCTGTGCTTTTTTGAAAATGATGAGGTAGGTAGTTTTGAATGGTGTGGCGATAACTGAAATCAAATATTTCCTGTATTCTACTCAGGTCAAGGCTGCTGAAACGATCCATACGCGGTGGCTCAATATATACATCGCACAGGCCACGGCTAACTTCCGTATTAGAATAAATGGCCACCAGCAAACTTCTTTCCACTACTGATTTTACATTGGTGATATCGACTTCCGGACTGATATGATTACAATGCGATCCAATAATAAAATCGCACTGATTGCGGATGGGCTTCACGGGAAGATTATCAATCAATCCGCCGTCAACATACAGGTTTGCATTAAAATTTATCGGATTAAATAGCGCGGGAATACTACACGAAGCAACAATAGCAGGTATCAATTCTCCTTCTGAGAAATAATGAATTTTGCCTTTTCGGATATCGGTGGCTGCTATCGTAAGTGGAATAGAAAGGCTACTGAAATCATTCACCGGAATATTTTTCTGAAGTAACTCGCGCATGCCATCCATATTAAAGAGACCCGTAAGTGCCCATGCTGGCCTTACCGATTTAAGGAAACTTATTCCTTTAACTAATTTAAATATGGCCTCTGGTTTAAGTCCCTGAGCATACAACGCACCAACAAGGGCACCGGCACTGGTTCCGGAAATACAATCAATCACTACGCCTAATTCTTCCAGCGCTTTCAATACGCCTAAATGGGCAACCCCTCGGGCACCTCCACCGGAAAGGACCAACCCTGTTTTCATCTTCATAAAATCTCTTTCAAACTAAATGTGCGGTCAACGCGAATTCCTTTTTCGGTATGTTTGACTGTGCAGCATTCATGCACAGGATCGTGCTCTAAAAATAATACATAGCCATGATCGGCAGCTTCTTTCAGAAAGAACGCCTTTTCTTCCAGCGTGATCAATGGTCTTGTATCATAACCCATGACATAGGGAAGCGGAACATGACCCGCTGAGGGAAGCAAGTCAGCCATAAAGCAGATGGTATAATCCTTATATTTTATTTTAGGTATCATCATTTTGTCGGTATGACCAGAAGCATAAAAGATATCGAATTGAGTAAATGGTGATGTGATTGGTTCAATCCATTTCAAGTTTCCGCTTTGTTCCATAGGAAGGATATTTTCAGAAAGAAAGCTGGCCTTCTCTCTTGGGTTGGGTTGGGTCGCCCAAAGCCAGTGATCACGATTCGACCAATAGTTGGCATTCGGAAAAGTCAGCGTGAGTTTTTCGCCTTCTTTCTTCACCCCACCTCCACAGTGGTCAAAATGAAGGTGTGTCAAAAACATATCAGTCACATCGCTTTCATTGAAACCGATCATTTTCAACGATTTGCTCAACGAATCATCACCATGTAAATAATAATAACTGAAAAATTTAGCATCCTGTTTATTGCCCAATCCATTATCGATGAGAATTAATTGCTTGTTATCTTCAATCATCAGGCAGCGCATCGCCCAGGAGCACAAATTATTTTCATCGGCTGGATTAGTCCTTTGCCATATGGATTTAGGCACCACCCCAAACATGGCACCACCGTCTAATTTAAAGAAGCCGGTATTGATAACGTGAAGGTTCATCTGAATTCAACTTTTAAAAAATCAAACCTATAAATCAGCGATCTCCGCACCATCATTTCAATTTATAAATGAAAAAAGGTCGTTCATCACGACCTCAATTTAGAATTTAAAATCTGGAATTTTGAACTATTCTTTCACTACTCCCATCGCACAAAACTTGTCGATGCGTTGGTCAATTCGTTCTTGTGTAGAAAGTTTATTAAGTTCTTTAATATTATCCAGAATTACTCTTTTCACTTCGGCCGCCATCGTCTTCATATCGGTATGAGCACCACCCAGCGGCTCTTTGATGATTCCATCGATCAACTTGTTTTTGAGCATGTCTTTAGCCGTCAACTTCAGCACTTCTGCGGCCTGTTCTTTGTAATCCCAGCTACGCCACAAAATAGAAGAGCATGACTCCGGCGAAATAACTGAATACCAGGTATTTTCCAGCATCAAAACGCGATCTCCGATGGCAATACCAAGTGCTCCACCAGAAGCTCCCTCACCAATTACAATGCAAATCACCGGAACCTTGAGCTGAAACATTTCTTTAAGGTTACGTGCAATGGCTTCCCCCTGACCTCGTTCCTCAGCCTCAAGTCCTGGAAATGCACCCGGTGTATCGATGAAGGTAATAATGGGCTTATTGAACTTTTCCGCAATTTTCATTAGACGTAATGCTTTGCGGTATCCCTCAGGATTGGCCATGCCAAAATTCCGCATCTGACGTTGTTTGGTATTGCGACCTTTTTGTTGGCCTATCAGCATAAAGGTTTTACCATCAATCGTTCCTAGTCCGCCAACCATTGCCTTATCGTCACCAACGGTGCGATCGCCGTGCAATTCAATAAAGTCACTAGTGATTTCGTAAATATAATCCTGCGTATAAGGCCTGTCCGGATGACGTGACAACTGCACCCGCTGCCAGCCCGTGAGGTTCTCGAATGTTTCTTTTTTTAGGTCTGTAATCTTATTCTCCAACGCCTGGATAGCTTTTTTCACCGATTGATCAGTACCATCCGTCAGATGCTTCATATCGGTCAATTTTGCTTCCAGTTCTGCGATGGGCTTTTCAAAATCCAACAGATTCATTTGCCCTTGATTAGTTTATGAGGACACAAAAATAAGAGAATTTTGAAATTACCTTGGTGGGTAAGCCAAAGTCACCCCACCGCTCGTTTTCGCATTTTTGCCTCATTTAATGAGTGATACCTATCAGATGATATACACGGTATTTTGCAAATATCCCTTTACCTATTTTCGTCAATAGGGCATTTATCCTCTATTAATGAGCCCTTTATATAATTCCGGAAGATCATTGACAAGTAATGAATTAGTTATTTGTTATTAGGTAAATAACCCGAATTTAAAGGAATTTATGAGGAAAGAGGCTCAAATCAATCTTGTTAGATTTTGATTAGATGTGGGAATCAACCTCTTGATTATCAACAATTGCGCTTTGTCTGTACAGGTAAAATGGTATATATTTAACAGGAACCAATCACCAAACTTAACTACCTAACCTTTAATTGCATGAACTTTAAACCCGAAATGAAGTCTAAAGAAGAGCTTGCCACCGGCCAACCTAATTACGAAATGGTCACCAAATACATGGTGAGGGCCAGCGACATGATCACCTTTCACCCAGATCAGAACATTCAGGAGGTGATTGACATTATGATCGATAAAAGAATTTCAG
>JAHEMS010000405.1:1859-3854 GCA_024643595.1 Bacteroidota bacterium | reverse complement strand
TTTCCTGCATTCAGTTTATCGGCTGCGCGTTTCATGTGGATATGGTGGATAAAATCATTTGTGGGAGTGCCCCCTGAGAGCAGTTAGCTTTCGATCTGGCTGGATACACCTCCTACCCATTTCATGGGCCGAATTCTACTTATTATTTTTCTTTTTCAAATCATATAAAGGTTCCAATGGAAAATTCTTATTGACAATCCTCTGTATGATCTCTTGCCTTGTCCATTCAATAGTAAGGTAACATTCGCTACCACAATTCACTTTATTTGAATCGTCAGTCATTTTTTTAAAATCGGGTGTACTTACTAATAAGTGACTATCAGAAGTTATTTCCAATAAAACTATTTGCCACCATCCGCGGCCGTCAGACTTAAAGAATGATTCCATAAAATTTCCCTGCTTTATATTCAGTATGTATTGATTGGAAGAAATCCTTCTAAGAAATGCATCGGGTCCTAACGAAAAGAATGCGAGGGTAAAGTTATTCTCTGGTAGCGCATATATTGTGTCGTTCTTTAACGCAACCGGAAACCCGGGGAAAAGAAAGCTTTTTCCGCTTTCTTTCTCTACCTCCCAGGTGTAAAGTCGATTATTCTTTAGGATATAATCAATTATAGTGTCAATGGGCATATTTTGATCGTCATACTTGATGTGCATTAAGCCTTCGCCTTTCTTTGTCCCTAACGAATCAAGTATGCCATTATAGATTTTTGGTGCTTTCATTCTTAATAGCACTTTGTTTTTTTCGATCACGAATCCGTCATCGGGATATTTTTCATCCGCGATTACCCAGGTACCGCGCATGGATTGTGGAAAGAGGTATAAGTTTTTCCCATCAACAGGTTGAGGAAACTCCATATGATAGGTGGTACATGAGAAGATCAGGAGCAAGAGGGTTGGCAGGGAATGAGTAGTTACTGATTTCTTCCAGGTGGTCATATACAATGTTTTTTTTTGACATTAATTTTTTGATGGTGAAACTAACAACGCTAATAAAACCATGGTGTAAATCTTATTCCAAAGAATACTCCAGTGAATTCAATAGAGTTTGGACTACCAAGTGTATTCTTATTTGGAACGGAGCCTTTGGCTAAATCGGAGTACAGGAATAAATCCATCTCTAAGGGGTAAATCATGAAACTATATCCGAGTTCTAACCGGAAGCCAAATGCATGCGCATGAAATTGTTGAAAAGTCATGTAATGCCTGAGTATACTGACCCCGGCAAGCAAGTGGTTAAATTTATTTAAGTGGAAAAAGTATTGGCCTGAAATGCCCATGGAATTTCGGTGCATGTCAAAATCGGAGTTAAGATATCCAGATGAAAGCGAAATATTATTTGATGGGTTGTAGCTAAATTCATACATCATCCTTACCCTTACTCTATTGACAGGCTGAGCGGTGAGTGAGAGACCAATTGAATTTTGGCGTTGCATGTAAAAATCAGAAAAAGAGTATTTCTTAAATGGACTGGTTTGGTTGGTTAATGCAATTGCACTTCCAAAACCATTGGAGAGCATGTATTTTCCTATATACTGATTAATATCTTTAGGATTTATCCATCCGAGTCCAACCTGAAAGGATCCGGTTAATTTAAATCCGGTCGAATCTTTCCTGATGACTTCCGGATCACCAAAGACCACCTGGGAAAGGGCCGTTTCGTATCCGTGCAGAAATGATATAAGAAGAATCAGGTATTTCATCTTACTACCTTTAATAAGTAAGAATTATTGAAAATGGATGTGGACATTTGTATGGAGTAGTCTTTAGAAAAGAAGACAGGTTTGCCACTGAGGCCTTGGTCGATCGTTTTGAATCGAAATACATTAAGATCAAGTTCTTTCAAACCATTGTTTTCTATAAAAAAAACCTGACCGGCATGACTGGACCCAGTTAGACGGTTGGGGGTAAGTTGTGCCAGGGGATATGTGTGGTAGAAACCTCTTACGCTATGCGATTTGGGAAGCAGGTAATAAAACTTTGGAATATTGTTTT
>JAHEMS010000405.1:0-1849 GCA_024643595.1 Bacteroidota bacterium | reverse complement strand
GCCCTCGAATTTTATTTTGGTTTTATCAACCAATTCGAGCATAAAATTGGGTGAATATGGAGGAATTATAGCTACCAGCATAATCAATGGTGAGGCAAGGATCATTTTAGCGATGTAACCACTTAGTGTGCCACTGCTAAAGGTTTCGCCTACTAAAAAAGGTTGACCGGAAGAGTCGAAGACAATGGTCTCCCACATAAATTTATTAGTTATCAATGGAGAGCGGTCAAAATTAATTTCATGAGTATTGCCCTTGTCTGTGTAGTTGATAATGTAGGGCCTTCCCGTTTTATGCTGGCTTACTTTCTTTCCTTTAAATGCCCGGCCTGTGATCAGAAGATTAGTATCTGAATGGATAAAGAAGTTATCAATGGAGAGACTTTCAGCACCTTTTGTATAGTCTGTGGTGCTGATTTCTTCTCCGGTGTTGGCATCCAGCACATAGATGGCCAGTAATTTATTTTTTTTGACGGGGTATCTTTTTTGAATAACCATCAGGTGCTGAGGGTTCGCCATGAATTGAAGATTGAAGGAGAATTCATTTTGTGAAAATATTTTCGTCCACACTTTAATTCCCTCTTGGCTATACCGAGTCAATTCTGTTTTAGTATTATTTAATTGTCGAAACAGATAAACCCCATGGGCATTTATAGATGACATAAGTCCATATTGAAAATGTTTCATCGGTTTAAGGTCCGGAATGTGCAGGGCAGCTGCATGTAGTTCATGGGAGACTCCATGGCAGGTATATAACATGGGGCCATTTTTTGTGTTAAAAAGGGCATAACTTACCAGCCCATCATTGGCATATGAAAGCAAACGGCTATTACCATTCATGGTGATAATCGTGGTGTCGTAAACATGTAAAAGGGTATCAAAATCAATAAGACGGAATATTGATGTTGACTTTTGGCGCTCCTTCGCAAATACTATTTTCTTTTTGGTTGTTTGATCAATCCTTTTGGGTGAAACTTTATAAATAAGATGATACGATTGTCCGGTCCTTTTTAAAATGGGAATATCATAGGTATTATCAATAATCATCAATGATTGACTGTATGCAACCGTCATGGTTAGCCAAAAGCTAACCAAAAGCAACTTCCGTGTGAAGAACAAGGAGTTGGTCTGTAATAAAGAGCTGAGGACTGACCCGAACCTAAAAGCATGTGTTCTCACGGTGTGTTGGGCAAGAGTGTTTGTCATTTCGTAAACTGGTGCGGGATATTTCTTCAAACTTCTGAAAAACGAAAGGTCACCAGAAACGATACCGGGAACTAACAGAGCTCTTACATTTACTAACAGATTCCTATCAAATAGAGCCATACGTGCGATGTGTGAAAAAATCAACATATATGCCCAGGCGGGGCAATGGTATAGTCCTTTTTATTTCTTTACGTTCAATGGTGTTCCATTCCCCGCATATTCTTTCGGATTGACCCCAAAGGTTTCGCGGAAGCATTTCGAAAAATAGGATAGATTGTTGAACCCCACCTGGTAAGCAACCTCGGTTACATTTCCTGCTTTTTTCTTGAGCAGTTCAGCCGCGCGTTGCAGGCGCATGTGCCTGATAAAATCGTTGGGGGTGTGCCCCGTGAGCGCAGTTAGCTTTCGATAGAGCTGTACATGGCTCATGGCTACTTCCTGAGCAAAGATTTCAACGCCAAAAGAGGTATCGGCCAGGTGAATTTCTACAACCTCCATGATTTTTTTCAGGAACCGTTCGTCCGTTGAGGTGACCTTCACTTCGCCCGGCATCATGGTCATTTGCCGGGCATACTTTTCCTGCAGCTTTTTCCTGTTTTCGATCAAATTGTGCATTCTTGCTGCGAGTTCTTTCATGTCGAAAGGT
>JAHEMS010000404.1 GCA_024643595.1 Bacteroidota bacterium | reverse complement strand
TAAGTTGAGACAATTAACGTTGGGTTATAATTTCCCTAAGAGCATGCTGAGCAAGACACCAATTCAGAATCTTAGCTTGTCATTTGTTGGACGTAACCTTTGGGTGATCAAGAAGAACATTGACAACGTGGATCCAGAGTCAGCCTATTCTACCAATGCAGGTGCTCAGGGTTTGGAATACTTTGCTTTACCTGCGACACGTAGTTATGGTTTTAACTTGCGCGTAACTTTCTAACCTTAAATTGAACTAAGAATGAAGATGTTAAATAAAATAATTCTTTGTGCATTGGCGATCGTTTCACCCTTAGCCGGATGTGATACGGACGAACTGCATGATTTGAATATCAACCCGCAAGCCTTAAATAAGGTGAACATGAATTACCTGTTCTCTGCTGCCCAGTTAGGTATCGGAAATGGTGGTTCTGACGGTGATAACCGCTACGTTGACTGGCGTACCAATATTGGGTATTGCGCTTATTGGATGCAACACCTGGCCAGCGCAGGTGGAGGTGGTCTTACTTCCGGTGATAAATATTATATCAACGTTGAATCTGACGATTCCCCCTGGGAGCATTATTACTCAGGTACATTGAAGAACATTACCGAAGTACTCAAGCAAACAGGTCCCGGTGGTTTTGAAGAGGGTAGAAGAAAAAATACCCGCGAAGCCGCTCGTATCCTAAGGGCCTTTTTATTCCAACGTTTAGCTGATTTTTATGGAAATATTCCATACACAGAAGCTAATGCTGGTATAGAAGGTATTTTCAAACCGGTATATGATACCCAGGAATCTGTTTACAAGGCAGTTTTGGTAGAATTGGATGAGGCTGCTACAGCCATTAGTGCAGGAAATGCTGATGATGGTTTTGCCGCCGCGGATATGTACTATCAAGGTGATATCACCAAATGGAAGAAGTTTGCTTATTCGATCATGCTAAGGATGGCCATGAGGATGTCTGATGCTGATGCAGCTACCGCTGGTACCTATGTCACCAAGGCAGTAGCGGGTGGGGTAATGACAAGCAATGCCGACAATGCCTGGTGTCCAATGTCTGAAACACCAAGCTTGTGGACTAACCAGAATGGTATTTCAAGATCATTCATTTCCGGTGATGGTGGTCAGTCCCGCATCATGAGTAAAACTCTCGTTGATGCCTTAATGGGAACTGACAAACTTTCTGCTGCTGATGACGATCCACGTCTGATGATTTACACGGAAGGCTATAATAACGGAACCATAAACGTGGTTGATCCACTCCTTCAGAGAGGATTGCCAAACGGAAAGGATAACGGTACGTTGGATGCTTATTATGCGACACTTACTCCTCCTGTTGCCGCGGGTACTAATGCGGCCACCGTGTTTTCTCAGATAAACCTTAAGTTCCTGGATCGCTCGGAACCCTATATGATCATGAACTTTGCCGAATCAGAATTCCTCCAGGCGGAAGCCAAGGAAAGAGGTATCGGAACAGTTGGTGGGACTGCCCAGAGTCACTATGAAGCTGGTGTGAAAGGGGCGATGCAGATGCTGACGCTTTATGATGCCTCATTTACCGTGAACGATGCTCAGGTAACTACTTATCTTGGCAACTATCCCTATGCGGGCGGAGCGGACGGTCTTAAGCAGATCGGAACCCAGATGTGGTTAAGTAAGTGGATGAACTGGTGGGAAGCATGGACAGATTACAGAAGAACAGGTCTTCCTGCATTGGTTGAAGTGAACTACCCTGGTAACCAAACCGGTGGAAAGATTCCTTCACGTTTACTTTATCCTTCTTATGAAGTGGCTGTAAACAACGACAATATCCAGGCGGGTGGCACTGAAAATTTGCAAACCGTTAAGGTATGGTGGGATAAGAACTAATAGTTAGCCTTATCTAAGAAAAGTCCACCCTTGGAAACGGGGGTGGACTTTTCCATTTATAGCAAAGCAGTAATAAGCGTTTATTTAAGATTTGAATTTTGATCAGATTTGATTCAGATTTACATGTTCAAGATTCAATGAGTTTTTGAAGATTGGTAATAAAAATAAAATGAGCGGAATGACGAATTTGCACCGGCTCCGGATATCCGGGTCATCATGGTTTCTTTTGATCTTGCTGGTATCCAGCATGGTGATTGGCTGTTCTCCACGAAAAACGAAAAGCACCCTGATCTGGAGTAATGATTTACCTGCTCTTGGGTCGCAATCTTCTCCGCGGGCCGCTGATCTTAATAATGATGGAGTCCTCGATATCGTAATGGGTGCAGGAAAAAATGAAGGCCAGCAAAGTGATCAGGGCATCATCGCACTCAATGGACTGACAGGCGAGTTGATGTGGCAACAGAAATCCAATGACCAGGTTTATGGATCGGCTACCTTTCACGATATCAATGGCGACAACATAGTGGATGTGTTTATCGGTGGCAGAACACCTACCTTTTTTGCACTCGATGGAAAGACGGGGAATGTCATATGGAGGTTTGACTATCACCATGAAAATGACTCCATCCTGAAATATGCCCGCTATAATTTCAACAGCAGTGTGCTGGTTCCCGATCAGAACAATGACGGTCATCCCGATTTACTCAACGTAAACGGAGGAAATTCCCTGGCCGTACCGGGTACCGACAAAGACCGGTATCCGGGTGTACTCATGTTATTCGACATTGTTACCGGAAATATTCTGGCAGCCGATACGATGCCCGATGGAAAGGAATCTTACATGTCTCCGTTAAGTTTTGTAGATCCTGCAACGAAAGAATGTTCTATCATTTTTGGAACGGGAGGGGAAACGATTTCCGGAAATCTCTACATCGCAAAACTCAGCGACCTGATGAACCACACACTGACCAACGCGAAAATTATTGCCAGTGAAAATGGACACGGGTTTATAGCCACGCCCGTGATGGCCGATATTACGGAGGATGGTTATCCGGACATCATCGTCATATCACATGCCAGCACCGCATTTGCCATCGATGGTAAAAGTCATCAGATACTATGGCAGCGGAAGATCCCGAATACTGAATCCAGCAATAGCTTTGCCGTGGGGCAGTTCACCAGCGATGATATCCCTGACTTCTTCACGTTTATCAGTAAAGGAGAATGGCCCAACAATACCGGCTCATTACAAATCATGCTGGATGGAAAAACCGGTGAGGTTGCGTATATGGATTCGATAGGTTGTACCGGGTTTTCATCACCGGTGGCGTATGATTTTGATAAGGATGGCATGGATGAAGCGGTGATCAGCATTAATCAATTTGATTGCTCAGGAGGTTTTACGGAAACGGCGATCAAGGAAATTGAAAACAAACTGTTGCTGGTCAATTTTAAAAAAGGAGGTACGCAGATCATTGATCAGTCGAAGAGTTTCAAGAATATATTTTCAACACCCTGGATGGGTGACCTCAATGATGATGGATATCTCGACATTGTGCATTGCCAATATTATAGTCACGGAGGCTTGCTCTCTTTCCTGGGCGCCACCATTAAGCGAATTGAAACACCGATCAAGATTGATAAGAAGGTTCGATGGGGAGCTTACATGGGCTCCAACGGTGACGGGATTTATTAACACCAGACACCGACCATGCTGGGATGACGAAGTACACCATCACTGACGGGCACCAATCCAGATCAGCTGGAGATGATCTGAAGCGCGAAATGAATGCGATAACTAATCTATTCATTTTGTTAACATCAGCGAAGGATCCTCTATCCGGAGTGGTCACTTTGTTAGGTAATCCTTCGCATGCTGGTTGAATAGTTTTTTCTACCAATGCACCAATGTACGTCCAACTATCTACCAGGGTAGTTACAACCACGTACCAGAGTAGTTACAACTACGTACTAAAGTAGTTACAACTACGTACCAGAGTAGTTAC
>JAHEMS010000032.1 GCA_024643595.1 Bacteroidota bacterium | reverse complement strand
CATTCATCAACGCCTGATAGGCCTCTGCCACCTCTTCCGGTTGTGTATACAGTTTAGAACTTTCAATTCCCGTATTGTCAACTCCATCTTCTTCGCCTCCGGTAACTCCGAGTTCAATCTCAAGATACATATTCAATCGTGTCAGCTTATCTAAATATCGCTTACTGATTTCGATATTATCTTTTAATGGCTCATGAGAAAGATCGATCATGTGCGAAGTAAATAATGGCTTCCCGTTTTTATTGAAATAGTCCTCACCTTGTTTGATCATTCCATCTATCCAAGGTAAAAGTTCCTTTGAAGCATGATCAGTATTGAGCATCACCGGAATACCATACAATGGACTTACTTCATGTACATATTTCGCTGCTGCAACCGCACCACCAATGGATGCTTGTTGTGATTTATTGGAAATAGATTTCCCAACAAAGAAGGATGAGCCGCTGTTGGAGAACTGTATGATGATGGGTGAGTTAACTTGATGGGCCGCCTCCAGAGAAGCATTAATAGTATTCGTACCGGTAACATTTACCGCTGGCAGCGCGAATTGATTTGCTTTGGCCTGTTCAAAAACATTAGTGGCTCCTGGATAGTCTAATACAAGTGACATAATTAATAACTTAGATTTTATGATTCGTTACGTTGAGTAGCTGACATCTTTTTACAAACTTCTGATAAAGCATCGGTATTACCTACATTACCAGGAAAAACTACTAACAGGAGTTCAGGAAATTTACTTCGTTTATCCATACGCCAGACTGGGACACCAGGGATGATCTGCCCGAGAATTAATGCGGTTTCTGAAATTAATGCTTTTGATGCAATGTCGCTTGACGTGATGCCGCCCTTGGCAATTATAAAAGAAGGTTTAACAGAGATTGATCTTACTATTTCGACCAGAAAAGCTGCGACTTTGCTATTGATGTCTAAATTTTCCTCATCGTCACTACCTATTTCCAATTTGCGACTAGTATAAATGATCACATCTTTCCCCTGAATCAGTAATTGCTCTACCTGTTTAACAATTTCATGAACATATAGACTACTTTTGGTATGATCTAAAATTAGCAGATGAGCCACATTGATTTCAAGTGAATAGTGTGTTTGTTGTGATAAAAGATACTCAAGCTGGTCGGTTGTTTTAGGTACATGTGATCCAACAATAATCAATGAGCCATTTTTTGAGTGTATATCGGTATTCTCTGGCCGGTAAATTTTACCCGATTTAATTCCAGCTCTAATAGGCACGAAGGTTGCCGAGGATCTGTAAAGGAATTTTTTACCCTTCTGTTCGGCCTGCTGTAATCCGGCAACAAATACTTCCAAATCTTTGAAGGTGCAGCTGTTGACGATACATATATCGCCAGATTTACAGTCATTCAGTTTTTTGGATATAGCAGAAGGTCCACCTTGCCTGATTTCCTCAATTGAAAATGATATAACTGCTGATGCGGGATATTTACCGTCTGACTTTTCTTCTACCCATTTTTTAAGATTTGAATGCTGGTATCCAAATACAGGATCTTTTGCAAAGGGTGTTTCTGCGACGGGAGTCAATTTATTTTGTTCTTTCAGGTAATGTACATCACCAATTGTAATCCTGCCACCTTCAATAAAAGCAGGGATTAAAATCCATATTGCATCACTCATATTTAATGCTTGTGCAATCGCTTTTACCTCAGCAGGAAAATGCCCTCTCAACGTGGAGTCGCTTCTACTGATGGGTATTATTTCACGGCCACTTTGCTTAATGGCTAAATCAAGATTATATCCAATCTCACGTGTAAGTCTTATGGCTTCTCGTTTATTCATACTGCGTGAATTGGTAAGAATAAAAAGTATAGACGGCTTTTTATTCAATTCAGCGACAAGTAAATCTACATGCCAGGCGGTAACAACGGTAACATCGTAACAGGTCTGTGTGCCCGTTGGATCGTCATCGAAAACCACAATCGTTTTTTTGATGCGCACAAATTCATCCCGAATGGATGGGAGGAGTTCGCCTTTGAATTCTTCTGGCAGTTGCATTACATCAATACTCAAAAGTTGCTAAACTTGATTCTTACTTTATGCAACGATCTCTGATAAACTACGACTTTCATCATTATTAAAAATGATCAGGCATTGGATGTAGCCAGGGCTGTCGATATGAACGTTGTAAAAGTTTGGTGGCTTCAGCATCGCCAATCACTTCTTGTTTGATGGGATCATAGGATAACGATCGGCCGGTTTTCATGGATAGGTTGGCCAAAATACAACTGGCCGTTGATATGTGAGCATCTTCAATATCAGCTACCGGACGCTTATTTTCTTCAATTGAAGTAAGTAAGTTAATCATATGAAGTCGGGTAGCCGGTGCGGCATGAATTTCAATATCTTTTTCCGTTACATCTTCCGGATATTTTTCTCTTTCATACACAGCATCCATGTGAATTTTATTACCATTACCTATGGGAGTAAAATCATAACGAAATGGACTACATGCTAACGTTCCTTTGTCACCATAAATTTTATAAGCCCAAGGGTAGTCAGGATCCACAGAGTTACCCCAAGTTCGATGCTGCCATACTGCAGTTAGATCATCGAATTCAAAAATAGCAGTCTGCGTATCTGTAATATTTGATTTTCCTTCTTTTTGTACAAAGATGCCACCGGAAGAGGAGATTTTCTTGGGCCATCCTAGATTGAGATTCCAGCGCACCGCATCTAGCATATGTACACACATATCTCCGATGATACCATTTCCATATTCCATATAAGCGCGCCACCCCCGGTGTGGCAATCCATCATAAGGTCGAAGTGGAGCAGGACCAGTCCACATTTCATAATCCAGAAAATCTGGCACTGGTTGTAACGGAGGGTTTTTAGTACTTCGCATGTGATAGTAGCAACACATTTCTACGTGTGAGATCTTACCAAGAAGACCTGCTTCAACAATATTCTTTTTCGCTTCCATTAAATGCGGTGTGCTTCTGCGTTGCAGACCAACTTGAACGGTACGTTTAAATTTCCGTGTGGCAGCAAGGATGGCTTCACCTTCCATCACGTCAACACTGATAGGCTTTTGCAAATAGATATGAGCGCCAGCTTTTAAGCTATCAATTGCCTGAAGGCAATGCCAATGATCAGGCGACCCAATCAATACAATATCAAATTGATTTTCAGCAAGCATTTTCTGGTAATCTGTATAAAGTCGTGGTGTTTTTCCTGACTTTTGTCTTTTGCTTACCAATGCGCCGGCTTCTGTAAGCATATTTTTATCAACATCGCATAGGGCAACCACATCTACCGAAGCTACCTGGATCAACCGGAGCAAATCGCTCTTGCCATACCAGCCGGAACCAATTAAACCAACACGCCATGTCTTTAATGGATTAAGAATATCCATTGCTTGAGCACCAAAAGTACTAAGTGCTAATGTGGCAGTGGCTCCTTTCAAAAATTGTCTGCGATTGATATTAAAAGTATTCATATACAAAACTGTTTAAGGATTGCAGGCATTAGTTATTTATTTAACGAATATACTTTAACCAGATCGGATTGAATAACCATTTGTGTAATGAGATTACCGGTTGAAGTATACGGTGGATTATAAAGAGTTGCCTATTTTTAATACCTGTATCAAATGGAGTTGACATAAAAATAGCTAAGAGGAATTTTAGCTGATAGTATGGACTTAAGAATAAGAGTGATTTTTATCTTTTTACTATTATTATTCACTCAACTTTGTGGGTATTCACAGAACAATTTGATTCCCCTGGCTGATGCAGATTCAAACTTTGTGAGAAAGCACATTTTGCCTAACGAAATTCGACTTTTTTATGGTGGTCAGGGTAATAATATAAGCCTGGGAACTAAGCGTGAAGGTGATCCAACTCTTAATGGAGCAATCTATACCAACACCAATGATTATGTTGGTATTGGTATTACTTACAAATGGATTGATGGTGATCTTAGTTATTCCTTACCGGGAACAACCTATTTGAAAGAGGAAAGATCGAATCTAACTCAGTTTAAGCTGGGACTGAGCTACACACTTCGAAAATTAGCTTTTCGTGGCTATTTCCAGGAAAGTAAAGGAGTTATTGTATCAGGCACAAAGAACGAATTTCTATCAACGCCATCACTTCATGAAGTGAAACTTGGATTACAGATCATATACATATTTAATGCCAGCAAATACTCTTACAGGGCTTCATTATATCAATCGGAACTTCAAATGAAGACGGCTGGATCTTTTATGATTCGACTTGAACCTTTTTACCGGAATCTTGGAAGTCAAAGTGGTAGTATGATTCCAACTTCGTGGGATGTGGATTCACGATTTGGTGAGCAAACTGGGCTCGAATATCTAAGAGCGCCAGGAATACTCTTTATGCCTGGATACGGTATCAACTTTGTAGTTCCGAATTCAAGATTATTCATCTCACCAGTGATTTTTGCAGGAGTTGGTGCTGCTTTTAATTCTTATCAGGCCCAAACTGGAAAGAAAAGAAATACCAATTTGGAATATGCTGGAAGTTTTTCTTTGAACACGGGGTATAATGGAAGTCGCATTTACTCAAAAATTCAATTTAATTGGAATGCTGGTTATGCACCATTAAAGCCATCATACTTTACTTCAAACAATATTGGATTATCGCTGTGGGTTGGAATGCGGTTTGGAGATGTTGAAAATTTTATACCCAGCAGTTTATGAATACCCATCTACTGAATCGTAATTCAAAAAAAAGAAAACGGATCCATTTATTTTTTCCAAAATGTAATGACTTATGGAAATTGAATAGATCAACCCAGAACAATTGAATTGTTTAGAGATTCTTCCCAGTTTTTAAATAGATTAATTTCATGGGCAGCGGCATGATACACCCATGTCAGCACGGCCAAATCGTCGGCTAGTCCAATACCAAAAAGAAAATCAGGAACGAGGTCAATAGGATTAATAAAATAAATGATGGCAGCTAGCAGAATAATCAGAATTCTCATGGATCTGATTTTATAGGATCCATTTACGTGGGCTTTCACCATACGTCCGACTACAAAAGACTGTTCGCGTATTGTTCTCAAATTAAATGAGGAACCTTGTGTGTGTTTAATTTTTATGGATAGTTGTGCGAGCAATGCAATGATTCGACCTGGTTTGCCGGCAATTTTTGCAGCCCGGTCAATGGCTACACGAAAAAATTTATTATTTGTAATTTTCACGACTCTATAAAGTAAATAGTAATTTAAATCGATCTGAATATTACTACTCTTCAACAAATTTAAATAAAAAAAATAGGATGGTTTTACGCATCCTATTTTTGACCTATAGCAAGTATTTAGCTGAATGCCATTAATTAGGCTGGGTCTGGGTTTTCTTGCTTCGAACCCAGAAGAATAGTATCGTAAATAATCCAATCAAGATCAACGGAAAAGTTACCATGGTGCGAAGTGTATCCTGCCCGGCTGCCAAAGTTAATGCATCACCCTCCAATCCCATCGCTTTTGAATTCTCAGTAGCTCTGTCAATCCATCCTCCAATAATCGGTTGCCATATTGAAGTAGAGAACATTCCGATCGCACCTACTATGGACATTCCGATGGCACCACTTAGTGGTATTTTTTCAGCCACGAATCCAATCATATTTGGCCAGAAATAGCAAACGCCCATTGCGAAAAATATGGCGGCTACATACGCCATAGGACCAGTTTGGGTGCTGAATAAAAATATTCCAATGGTAGTGAAAACAGCAGATCCAAGCAGCACTCCGGTTTGGTCAAATTTATGAACAAATTCTCCCCCAAAATATCGTCCAACCGCCATTAGGCCAGTAACAAGAGCAAGGATAACCATTGGTTCGGCTCCGCTCTTGGATAATAAAAGGGATGTCCACTGTTGAGGTCCAAACTCAGAAATAGCCGTAAGTGACATACAGACTGCAATAAACAGGAAAATTGGGGTAATCATCGCTTTAAGATTGGTTGACAGCGAAGCAACCGCATCTATATGTGGTTTTGGAAATATCTGTCCGTAGAACAGGTAGGCATAGATTAAAGTAGGTATCAGGATAATCCAGATTTGTGCTTCCCATCCCAATTCCATTTTGGTCATTAAAAGAGAAACTAAACTTCCTATTACGATGCCGCCGGGAAACCACATGTGAAACCGGTTCAGTAACGTATTCATCATTTTCCCACTGTAGCCATCCGCAATCATTGGGTTACAGGCGGCTTCAGTACAGCCATTTCCAATACCGATGAGTAAGGTTGAAATTAAAAGACCAGTATATCCACCTGAATAGATCGTCAGAAGTATTCCGAGAGTATGAGCAAAGAAAGCAAAAATCATAATTCTTTTAGGGCCAATGGTTCTATAGAATATTCCTCCGATAACCATCGAGATTGGAAATCCGACAAACCACATTTGGTTTATAAATCCAAGTTCTTTTGCCGACAGATTAAATGCTTCACCAAGTTGCGGGAGAATTCCCGCTCTTATGCTGAAAGAAAAAGCAGTAGTGATTAATGCAAAACAACTACCATAAAAAAGTCTTTTGTTGGTTTGATCGCTCATGTTGTTGTCCTTTAGGGGTTGGTTAGGAATGGGTTTAATTTCGGAATATCTGTTTAAAAAAATACTTCTGCAAGCGTTTGTTTGTGCAAATAAATCGTTTGCACCACAAAAGGTAAAAATGTTATCTTTCAAACAATGAAATTGCCAATTCCATGTGGCCTGATGAGTTATTAACTATTAATACATGAATGCAAAGCGATATCTTTTAGGACTAGACATAGGGAGCTCATCTGTAAAAGCCACTTTAGTAGATGCAGATACTGGTATATCAGTTCAATCGGCACAGTCACCGGATGAAGAAATGTCAATGCTTGCTATACAGCCGGGATGGGCGGAGCAGGATCCTGAAATGTGGTGGCATCATGCGGTAATCTGTATAAAAGAGTGCTTGAAGACAATTAATGCCTCGCAGGTTAAAGCGATTGGTATTGCTTATCAGATGCACGGACTGGTTGTAGTGGATAAAAATCTTACCCCCATACGACCTTCAATTATTTGGTGCGACAGCCGATCGGTAGATATTGGCGAGAAATCATTTGCCCGGTTAGGTCATGACTATAGTTTAAAATGCTTGTTGAATTCACCAGGAAATTTTACAGCTGCAAAACTACGGTGGATAAAGGAGAATGAGCCAGCGATATATTCGAGGATTTATAAAATCATGCTACCAGGAGATTATATAGCCCTTAAACTCACCGGCGAGGCAACCACCACTGCCACCGGTTTATCGGAGGGGATCTTTTGGGATTATCAGGCACATGATGTTTCAAGGCAATTATTGGATGATCTGGAAATTAACCGAGATCTGATATCCACCATAGTAGATGTCTTTTCGGAGCAAGGAGTTCTTGGTAAAGCAGCTTCAATAGAATTAGGTCTTCCTTCTGGTATAAAGATTTCCTACCGGGCAGGTGATCAACCCAATAACGCATTTTCTCTTAACGTCCTGAATCCGGGAGAAACGGCCGCAACAGCAGGCACCTCAGGGGTGATATACAGTGTCACTGACCAGAATTCATATGATATGAAATCGAGAGTCAATGCGTTCATTCATGTAAACAGTAAATTAGACGCCATCCGAAACGGAATATTATTATGCATAAATGGTACTGGAATTTTGAATAGTTGGTTAAGAAAGAATATGGTAGGGAATGGCGCCCCCTATAGCTATGAGGATATCAATGCTATTGCTTTACAGTCTCCCATTGGCTCGGAAGGAGTTAGTGTATTGCCTTTTGGAAATGGAGCAGAGCGAATACTCGAGAATAAGGACGTTGGTGCATCATTTTATGGATTAAATTTCAACACGCATAACCAATCTAATCTCTTCAGGGCAGCACAGGAAGGGATTGTATTTGCGTTAAATTATGGCTTTGAAATATTACAGAGCATGGGATTAAAATCTAATGTAATTCGAGCGGGCCATGCCAATATGTTTTTGAGTCCGCTTTTCCGGGAAGCTTTTGTAAACACTACCGGTGTAAAGTTGGAGCTGTATGATACCAATGGAGCAAAAGGGGCAGCCCTGGGAGCGGGAGTGGGCGCCGGTGAATATGCATCATTTGAAGAAGCATTTAAAGGATTGAAACTATTAGGCTCGGAAGAGCCTGATACAATATTACGGGAACAATATTTAATTGCTTATCAATTGTGGAAGAGCAGGTTAGATCTCCATCAATAAGATTTATTGAATTATAGTTGTATTCACTTGTCTTAATCAAAGAAAGGTTTCCATTTTTCTTCACTGGAAGGCTTAGTGATGAGACTTACCACAATAAGCATAAACAACGAAGCAAACAGAGATGGAATGGCTACATAATCCGTGTCCACAGGAAAAATTCCAAGGGATATATGAAAGATTTCAAGGAGTTTATTAATAATCGGAACACTCATACCGGCAATAATCGATGCCACACCACCAGCAGGGGTAACGCGTTTCCAAAAGAAACTTGCTAAAAGTACTGGTGCCAGGGATGCACCGATCATCGTATAGGATATGAAGGCCATTTCAAGTACTGTTTCAAACTGAGTAACCATGGCGTAAGCTAATAAGCCCAAAATAACAATACTTATTTGTTGAACTCTTATTAACTTTTTAGCATCCGTTACTGACTTAAAAAAGTAAGGCTTAAGGATATCATTGCTTAAGTTTGTAGAAGTTACCATTAGAAATGTATTCCCGGTTGAAAGAATAATGGCAACTCCAGCAGCAAATAGCATGGAGCCAACAAATGCTGGAATTTGTTCAAATCCAATTCTAAGGATAATCTCTTCAGACATGGCCCGATTAATAGAACCATCTGGCATAAAGAATCTTGGATCACTTGAATAAATAGCATATCCAACTACAGCTACTGTGCACATCAATGTTTCAATCAAAACAACACCCACCAACATTCCAATTACTGCTTTTTTTGCGGCAGCAGAATCCTTGGCGGAAGAAAATTTCTGATAGATGCTACTTTCACTCATCAAGAGTAAAAAAGTAGGAAGTATTATACCAAGTATCCACCAAGCGTCATGACCTGCGAATAATGAAAGATATTCAGGGTTTTTATTCTCAATGGTGTTAATCACTTCTGATAATCCTCCATGGGCGGAAACTGCAAATGGTAATGTCAATATCATAGCAATGATCATTATGACTCCATTGAAAATATCAATGGACACAATCGATACCATTCCCGCAAGGGCGGTAAAACCAATAACAATGATACAGGTAATGAAACCTCCTGTTTCTATGTCTATCGTTCCATGTGATAAAATTGAGATGAATCTTCCGCCACCCTTAAACTGATATCCAGCAATTACCAGGTAGGCTACAATGATAGTAACCGTTCCCAATAATCTTGCTGTTCGGTTATAGCGTTGTTCAAGTAAATCGGTAAGCGTGATTTTGGATATTTTTCTAACCCGATCCGCTATAAAATAGATTACGCCAATTCCAATCCAAGCTCCTGCAGAAAACCAGAGTTCGCCAAAACCAGATCTGAAACTTAGTCCGGCCGTACCAAAGAGACTTCCAGATCCAATCCATGTGCACACAAGCGTGCCGATCAACAGATATACAGGAACCCCTCTTCCAGCTACTGTAAAATCTTCTTCGCTCTTTACTGATTTACTTTTGTAAATGATTACTCCAATAAGAAGTAATAGGTAAATGACGCTGACGATTGAATAAATCATACAAATTAAAATAATGCTAAAGTTTAAAAGTACAGAAATTTTCATAAGTTACTGCCTGTTACGTAACCCACTAACCTATTCACTATGGATGCTCCCGTTAAATTCAAGCCCTATATCGCACCTGAACAAAAAGTAGCTGAGTTCACAGTCAAGTCGGTTGTGTTTGGCGCTTTGTTTGGCGTTTTGTTCGGATGTTCAACAGTGTATCTGGCATTGAAGGCAGGGCTTACTGTATCAGCATCTATTCCCATTGCAGTTATTGCCATTACACTTGGTAGGAAATTTCTTAAGACAACTATTCTAGAGAATAACATTATACAAACCGCAGGGTCTGCGGGTGAATCAATTGCTGCCGGCGTTGTATTCACCTTGCCAGGATTTTTATTTTTATCACCAGGTGAAAGCGGAGTCAGTGTGGGAGAAGACTATTTTAATTATCTGACTATTTTAATTCTAGCGGCTTTTGGCGGTATGTTAGGAACATTAATGATGATCCCTCTCAGGAGATCACTCATTGTAAAAGAACATGGTACGCTGCCCTATCCGGAAGGTACTGCGTGCGGATCAGTTTTGCAGGCGGGTGAAAAAGGTGGCGTATTTGCACAAACTGCATTCATTGGTATGGGCGTGGCAATGCTTTATGCCATTCTTCAAAAAGTATTTCATGTTATAGCAGAGACGCCTGCTTTTGTGACCAGCCAGGTAAATAAATTTTGGCCATCGGCAACAATAAATGGTGAGATCACCCCCGAGTATATGGGCGTAGGTTATATCATTGGTCCAAAAATAGGAGGTGTATTAGTAGCTGGTTCTGTCTTAGCCTGGTGGGCGATGATTCCGTTATTGTCAACCTTAATGGATCATAGTATGATAGCAGCTCAATTGGTAAAGTTGGGATATCTGGCAGATATAAATACTGCCGGAGGAAGGGGAGGATGGGACCCGGTCGCAAAAGTTTTTGAAAATCCTGCTCCCGCAATTTATTTCGCCTATATCCGTCAAATCGGTGCTGGTGCGGTGGCGGCAGGAGGTTTTATTACACTATTGAAAACTTTGCCAACCATTGTAAGTTCTTTCAAGGAAAGTTTGGCCTCACTTAAGGAAAAAAGTGAAGTAAGCGTTGCACGTACGGATAGGGATTTATCATTCAAAGTAGTGATCATTGGAAGTTTAATTTTAGTTGGACTTATTGCCTTATTACCTGATCAGGTTATTCCAGGCGATAGCATATTAGAGAAACTGTTGATTGGGATTCTCATTATCATCTTCGGATTCTTTTTTGTTACAGTGGCCAGTCGCATCGTTGGCCTAGTGGGGTCAAGCAATAGTCCAATTTCCGGTATGACCATCGCCACCTTGATGGGCACATGTTTAATTTTTACGGCAGTAGGATGGAGCGGAAAATTATATGAACCACTTGCCTTGGTAGTAGGAGGAATGATTTGTATTGCTGCCGCCAACGCAGGGGCTACTTCACAAGATTTAAAAACTGGCTACATAGTTGGAGCAACTCCACGCTACCAACAGTTGGCCTTATTTATTGGTGCAATCGTTTCATCCATCGCGATCGGTATTGTGGTAAAGGTATTGGATACTCCAACAGCAGATATGGCAGCGCAAGGAATAGCACACGCGATTGGAAGCGAACGTTATTCTGCTCCTCAAGCTACTTTGATGGCCACATTGGCAAGGGGCATTCTTTCCTATAATCTGGATTGGCAATTTGTGATGGTGGGTGTTTTCATTGCAGTAATGATCGAACTTTGTGGAATAAAGGCCCTGGCTTTTGCCATTGGTCTGTATCTTCCTTTGTCCACTACGTTGCCCATTTTTATCGGAGGTGCTATTAAAGGCGTGATTGATTGGCGAGCTGAGCAGAAAGGTGAGGCTAAACAGGATGAAGAGTTGGGAAGGGGTAGTTTATTTGCAACCGGACTAATTGCAGGAGGAGCCTTGGCAGGCGTTATAGTAGCTCTTCTTTCCGTCAATGATAAAATATTTGAGGGTCTTAAGACGGTGAGTGCAGAACATGGAATATCGGAAATATTGGGACATCACGGCTATACCATTTTAGGTGTCACATGTTTTGCGGCGATGGGAATGATGTTATACCTGATTGGGATAAAGAAAGATAAGGCCTAATTATTGATTCTCAGAAGCACCGAGATCGATAATCTTTTTCAAGGTGTCAAGTGCCTTTTGTTCAGCTTCATCAACTTTCCCATCGGCATGCATAATGTCAAACATGTCGGTATATATTTTATACCGCTGTGCAAATTTAACATGATTGAAATGTTTGAAAGAATAATTAATAAAATCATCTATTGATGACTTATCAGCTTCTTTATAAGCCAGTACAGCTTCATCGAATTTCTTTTTTGGATTTCCTTCAAGCGGGTAGAGCTTGGTCAACCGGTCGAGAATGACAACTTCTTCACTAGGATGTAAAGTCCCATCTGATAGCGCCATATGCACGTATAGAAAGAGAGCAAAATCATTAAAACTTTCGTGAACTTTCATGTCAAAGGTTTCTTTTACCTTAAAATTAATAAAAAAGGCTTAACACACCGTGTTAAGCCTTTTTTAATTGATAAGATGATGATTACATCATTCCACCCATACCTCCTCCAGGAGGCATTGAAGGGGCTTCTTTCTCTTCAGGAATTTCAGAAACAACTGCCTCAGTAGTTAATAATAACCCAGCGATTGATGCTGCATTTTCTAAAGCAAGACGAGCTACCTTAGTAGGATCGATGATACCAGCACTAAAGAAGTCTTCAAACTTATTGTCACGGGCATTGTATCCGTAGTCTTTCTTTCCATCACGAACTTTGTTTACAATTACCGAACCTTCCTGGCCTGCGTTTTCGGCAATGACACGAAGAGGTGACTCCAACGCCAGACGTACGATATTAACACCAGTTGTCTGATCTTCATTACTTGTAGGTAAATTCTTCAATGCCTCGATGGCACGGATATAGGCAACACCACCACCTGGAATTATACCTTCCTGAACAGCAGCGCGGGTAGCGTGCAAAGCATCGTCTACTCGGTCTTTCTTTTCTTTCATTTCAACTTCAGTGGCAGCTCCGATATAAAGGATTGCTACGCCACCAGAAAGTTTAGCTAAACGCTCCTGAAGTTTTTCCTTATCATAATCAGAAGTGGTTACTTCAATCTGAGATTTAATCTGATTGACACGTGCCTGAATATCATTTTTCTTTCCAGCACCACCCACAACTGTTGTATTATCTTTGTCGATGTTTACTTTTTCCGCACGACCCAGGTATTCCAATTTGGCATCTTCCAGCTTCATTCCAGTTTCTTCTGAAATTACCCGGCCACCAGTTAAAATAGCGATATCTTCCAACATTGCTTTTCTGCGATCACCAAAGCCAGGGGCCTTAACTGCGGCAACACGTAATGCACCGCGTATTTTATTTACTACCAGGGTAGCCAATGCTTCGCCTTCCACTTCTTCAGCAATAATCAAAAGAGGTTTACCAGTTTGTGCGGTGGATTCCAATACAGGAAGAAGTTCTTTCATAGAAGAGATCTTCTTGTCATAGATCAAAATGTAAGGTTGTTCAAGATCAGCCTCCATTTTCTCAGTATTAGTTACAAAGTATGGCGACAAGTATCCGCGATCGAACTGCATACCCTCTACGGTCTTCACTTCAGTCTCAGTTCCTTTTGCTTCTTCCACCGTAATTACACCGTCTTTGCCAACCTTATCCATAGCATCGGCAATCATCTTCCCAATTTCAAAATCGTTGTTGGCCGAAATAGTAGCGACCTGAGCGATTTCTTGAGAACCTTTAATGTTTTTTGATTGCTTATGTAAATTCTGAACAACGGCATCAACAGCCTTATCTATTCCACGTTTTAAATCCATTGGATTGGCACCTGCAGCAACATTCTTAATGCCATGTGCATAGATCGCCTGAGCGAGCACAGTAGCTGTTGTGGTCCCATCACCTGCTGCATCTGCAGTTTTTGAGGCAACTTCTTTAACTAATTGCGCCCCCATGTTTTCTATCGGATCTTTCAGATCGATTTCTTTAGCAACTGAAACACCGTCTTTGGTAACAGTAGGTGCACCAAATTTCTTATCAAGAATAACGTTACGGCCCTTTGGACCTAGTGTAACTTTTACTGCATCTGCTAATTTATCAACGCCTTTCTTTATTCTGTCGCGGGCGCTGGTATCAAATGTAATTTCCTTAGCCATAGTTTTATTTTAATAATTTTGAATGAGTAATTTGAATTAAACTGTTCCGAAAATGTCTGAATTACGCATGATGAGGTATTCTTTACCATCAATTGTGAGTTCAGTACCGGAGTACTTACCGTAAAGAATCTGATCACCAACTTTTACAGTAACTGGCTTGTCTTTTAAGCCATCGCCAACAGCAATTACTTTTCCTTTTTGTGGTTTTTCTTTGGCGGTATCCGGGATTATCAATCCGGACGCTGTCTTTTGTTCAGCGGGAGCCGCTTCCACAAGCACCCGGTCTTCGTTTGGTTTGAAATTAATTTTTGCCATATGGGATTAGTTGAATTATTGTTAAACAAGTTTTTAACTGCTCGACTCACCATCGATTTCTGTGCCATTTAGCTTTTTATTACCTTTTTTGACACTTTTTCCAGTTATGGGCTGCAAAGATGAAGATTTTTGTCAGACCTGACACTACCTCAAGTAACAAAATGGCAGATTGGCAGAAAAATCAATTTTTTCGTATACTTAAAATATGATTTTTTAAACTAACCCATGAAAGCGTGAATAAACTGAAGGATAATTGGCTTACCGATGGCCTTATTGATTTTGAATACAAGAAATATCAGCTATTGGCATACTTAAAGAATGTGAAGGATTCCTTTAAACGTGTGGAGTTGTACCCCTTTCTTTCGGACATGATCTTTCACTACCGTAACTTGGTCATGCT
>JAHEMS010000031.1 GCA_024643595.1 Bacteroidota bacterium | reverse complement strand
CAACATTGTAAGAAAAGCCTTTACAAACATTTCCAAAAATTATGAGAACAATTCATTTATGCAGAAGTTTTTTTACCGCCACTATTGTAAGGACGATTCTGTCTATGGCCGCCTGGTAGAGGCCTCCTTAGATGTCTGGAAAGATCATGGTTATCGAGCTATTCGGAAATCGGTTGGTGATAAAACGGAAATCAGAATAACTCAACTCAGACGTAGTCTTGATAATACCATTGCGGCACAGGGCCATGAACCTATTTCTATTGGAAATATTTTGCAAGCTGATATTGCGGCTTATCAGGCCACAGAAAAAAGTCTGCATCTTAATTTTTATGAAGAAGCCTGTAATCTGAGAACCGATTTTGAAAATTATATCTATAAGTTTGAAGGCATTACTACCTATGATGGTCAAGAGGTCTATAAAATAAGTTATTCCTATAAAAAGGATAGCATCCTGATGACCACCGGATACATTCCTGCACCTACATCAACCGGATTACTATTTATAACAACCAAAAGTTATGCTTTTGTTAAAACCGAAGATGTAAAGTATGATGGACAGAATACCATAGCGACGTCTTCTTTTTACCGAAAGTACGAGAACAAGTATTACCCCTATCATTTCATTCGTGAAGGCGAAAATAAATTCCCGGACAACCACAGTCATTCCTTTCATATTGAATTGATGTCGGTTGATATACAGCATGATGCGGATGAAAAATTTACAGGACAAATACCCGGAAAGGAAGATTTGCTGAAAATACCATATGATTCTATTTTCTGGAATACGCATACCGTTTTGAAAACTACTCCACTTGAAGATAAAATTATTAGTGATTTAGGGGGTGGCCACTCGCTGAATAAACAATTTTACCGCTACCAGCAATATGAGTGGAGTACCTCCAACGGTGGAAAAAATGGAGTAGAAAAATTCAATTGGCTTAAAGATGATAGTAAAGGGAAACGGATCCTTTACCTCTGTTTCTGGAACAGCAATTTCCAGCCTTACCTTAAGGAATTGGAATTGATAAAGCAACTGAACATGATGTACAGAAACAAAATTACGTTTGTACTCCTTTCCATTGAAAATGATGACAGCCGTTGGAATCTAATTCTGAATAAATACAATTTGTTTTCCGATGGCATCATTAATTACAGAATTGTTGAATCTTCCGAGCCAGTCAGGCAGTTCAAGATCAAAACAACCCCAAGCTTTATTTTGCTTTCAAAAGACGGTCAAATTTTTGACTCCGGTGCCAAGTATCCAAGTGATCCATTGCTGGAAGAGGACTTTAAACTTTTATTAGACCAAGTCTATGTGGATTAGCGCACTAGAGGAAAAAAATTGATTACAGTCCAAGGGTCCTCGCGGTTCGCTCACGCGTTTGTATCAATGCTTCTTTATCTTGGGAAAGTGCTTTCCCGAATGAGGGCACCATCTCTCTCATTTTACTTTGCCATGCTGATGATTGACTTTCTGCCTTAAAGCAACGAGGCAAAATTCCAAACATGATCGCCGCAGCAGTTGATGCCCCTGGTGACGCACCTAATAATGCGGCCACACTTCCATCGGCAGCCACTACCGCTTCCGTTCCGAATTCCAGCACACCGCCTTTCTCAAGGTGCTTTTTTATAACCTGCACGCGCTGACCAGCATCTTTCAGTTCCCAGTCTTCCAGTTTCGCAAACGGAACATATTCGCGTAACGCCTCCACTCGGTCTTCATGGGTAAGTCTCAATTGCTCAATTAAATATTTGGTCAAAGGCACATTTCTTAGTCCCGCTGAAATCATCGGCTTGATGTTATCAAACTTAATGGATTTTGCGAGATCGAAATGAGAACCGCTTTTTAAAAACTTGGTGGAGAATCCAGCAAACGGACCAAACAATAACTCCTTCTTGCCGTCAATCATGCGCGTATCTACATGTGGTACTGACATTGGGGGCGCTCCAACACTTGCCTTACCATATACTTTCGCACCATGCTGATTGATGAGATTCTTATTGTTACATTTCAACCATAAACCACTTACTGGAAACCCACCATACCCTTTACGCTCTTCTATTTCCGCCTTCTTCAATAAGTTGAGCGTTGCCCCACCTGCTCCTAAAAACACAAAGCGTGCCCGGCAGTTTTCGGTTTGTTCATGTAGCAAATTTTGCACGATCACTTTCCACCCACCTTTTTTATGTGGATCAATGTCCAGTGTTTCAGAATTATAATGCAGCGTAATACCCGGCATCTTTTCCAGCTTTCTAAAAATTGAACGTGTGAGTTCACCAAAATTGACATCAGTGCCCATTTCCATACGAGTAGCCGCAACTGGTTGTCCTGATTTGCGATCCTTCATGATCAACGGTGCCCAAGTTTCTATTTGTTTAGGATCTTCCGAATACGACATCTCACCAAAGAGTGGATTAGCGCTCAGTAATTCATATCGCTTTTTCAAATAGGATACATTTTCTGCGCCCCACACAAAACTCATATGCGGTATTTTGGAAATGAAGGAGGTTGCGCTGCTCATATATCCCTTCTCGACTAAATACGCCCAGAACTCTTTTGACACTTCGAATGCCTCACAGATTTTTATTGCCTTGCTAATGTCTATCGAGCCATCTGATTTTTCGGGCGTGTAATTTAACTCGCAAAAGGCTGCATGGCCAGTGCCCGCGTTATTCCAGGCATCCGAACTTTCCATACCAGCCTCATCCAGCCTTTCAAAAATCTGAATGGTAATTTGTGGATGAAGTTCCTTTAAAATAACAGCCAGTGTTGCGCTCATGATGCCAGCACCAATTAATGCAACATCGGTTTCAGGAACCAATGGTTTAATAGACCTTGTCGACTTCTTAGTGCTATTCATTCTTATTCAAATAAGCCTTCAAGTTAAAATACTAAGCTGGCCACTGCAAATTGGATATCTCATATACCCTAAATACCAGTAGTTGGTGAAAGAATATAAAAACCCAGGCATTATCCCGGGTTTTTTGTAGGGTATTTTATTTGATCAAATCTTAAAAAGGATACTCACCGGCTTCAATTACATGATTCGCCACTTTTCTTCTGGCTTCTTTCAAATTGTATGGATCGATTTTCGTGAATCGCTTCAATCCTAATAACATCAAACGTAGCTCATCGCCATCGGCAAATGCATAAATTGCTTCCTTTGCTGCAGACGCCGCCTTTTCCATGGCATGATGCAAATAGATGATTGCCATTTCCTTTTCAATTTCGCAGGCTTTTTCGCCGCGTAGACTAATCATCTTTTCAACACGAAGAATGGTTGATTCTGCCACATAACCTTCAATAAGCATATCCGCCAGATTCATCAACACTTCTTGTTCATCCGAAAGTTTCATCATGAATTTCTGAACGGCTGCACCAGAAACCATGAGTCCGGCTTTTTTCAAATTGCGCAATGCTTTCTTTTCTTTGCCAAACACAGCGGTATCCTCATTGGCTCCGAAATCTGGAATTGCCATTAATTCTTTTTGAACAGCCATGGCTGGGTTCATCAGGTCAAGAGTTCCTTTCATTGCGCGCTTCATCAACATATCGATGGTGAGCATGCGGTTGATTTCATTGGTTCCTTCAAAGATCCTATTGATGCGGGCATCACGATAGGCACGGTCCATCGGACCTTCTGCCGAATATCCCATACCCCCATAAATCTGTACGCCTTCATCCACCACATAATCCAACACCTCAGATCCATGAACTTTCAATATCGCACATTCAATGGCATATTCTTCCAAAGATTTCAATCGCGCTTTGCCTGGTTCCATCCCTCCGGCAACCAATACATCGTAAGCATCATCAATATTTTGACCAGCACGATAGTGTGCAGATTCTGATGCAAACACCTTTGTTGTCATCTCCGCAATCTTGTGTTTGATGGCCCCAAAGTTGGCAATAGACGTTCCAAATTGTTTGCGTTCTTTCGCATAGTTCACCGTGGTAGATATGGTTGACTTGCTACCGCCTACAGCGCCTGATCCTAACTTAATGCGGCCGATGTTCAACACGTTCACTGCAATCTTGAAACCATTCTCTCTTTCAGAAAGCATATTCTCCACCGGCACTTTACAGTCATTGAAGAATATCTGGCGCGTAGAAGATCCTTTGATCCCCATCTTACGCTCTTCCTCATTCATAGTGATTCCACCGAAAGTTTTCTCCACAATAAAGGCAGTAAGATTTTTGTCGTTATCAATTTTCGCAAACACAATAAACAGATCTGCAAAGCCACCATTAGTGATCCACATCTTCTGACCGTTGATGATATAGTGTTTTCCATCGGCGGTCAATGTCGCTTTTGTTTTTCCTGAGTTTGCATCTGATCCTGAATCCGGTTCCGTCAAACAATAGGACGCTTTCCATTCACCCGTTGCAAGCTTGGGAACATATTTTTTCCTTTGTTCTTCATTACCGTAATATAAAATCGGAAGGGTACCGATTCCTGTATGTGCGCCATAAGCCACGGCAAAAGAATAGCTTGCTCCCAAAACTTCTGCCACTAACATGGTCGTGTTAAACGACATTCCAAATCCTCCCAGATTGTCCGGAACAGATGTTCCTAAAAGGCCAAGTTGACCAGCCTTATCTAATAAGGATGGCATCAGCTTAGGATCTTTCATCGAATCAATTTCATCAAGGCGAGTTAATATCTCCTGCTTGATAAAATCACGGCACGTTTGTGCAATCATCTTCTGTTCTTCACTCCACTCCTCAGGTATAAAGATCTCGTTTGCTTCCGTTTCACGAATGAGGAACTCGCCTCCCTTGATTGCTTGTTTAGTTTCTACTGATTTTTCCATTTTGTTAAATCTTTAATCGAAGTATATAGTTTTGAGCGAACATGGAGTCATTATTGTCTTATAACTCCCGATTCTTCCCTTTACTAATTCAATAATTCATAAATCCCTGCAACGCCTTGACCGCCTCCTACACAAGCCGTTACCATCCCATATTTTTTCTTTTGTCTGCGAAGTTCATTGAAAAGTTGCACCGACAAACGGGCTCCTGATGAGCCGAGTGGGTGACCAACAGCAATGGCACCACCATTTACATTAAGCTTAGCGCGGTCGATTCCAAGTTCTTTTACAACGGCCAACGATTGTGCTGCAAATGCTTCATTCAATTCAATTAAGTCGATATCATTAAGGCTCATGTTGGCCAGTTTTAACGCTTTTGGTATTGCCGCCACTGGCCCAATGCCCATAATGCGTGGATCCACGCCAGCCGTTGCATAGCTAACCATTCGCGCGATGGGTTTAAGATTCAATTGCTTCACCATATGTTCGCTCATTACTGCTACAAAGGCTGCCCCGTCCGAAGTTTGGGATGAGTTACCCGCTGTTACTGTTCCTCCCATAGCAAATACAGGTTTCAATTTTGAAAGCCCCTCAACGGTGGTGTCTGTACGAATTCCCTCATCTGTTGCTACCACAAACTCGCGGGTTTTCTTTTTCATATTTTCATCCACATAGGTTTCCTTCACAGTTATGGGCACCACCTCATCCTTAAATTTTCCTTCCTTCCAAGCTGCCGCTGCTTTCATGTGTGATTCGTACGAAAACTGATCTTGCTCTTCGCGTGTAATCTTAAATTGTTTCGACACCTCTTCCGCAGTTAGTCCCATGCTCGTGTAATAGGTAGGGTTCTCTTTTGCAATCGTGTAGTTCAATGCTGTCTTAAAACCCATCACTGGTACCAGCGACATTGACTCGGTACCTCCGGCAATTATCACATCCGCCATGCCGGCTTGAATTCGTTGGCTGGCAATGGCAATGGTTTCAATGCCAGAACCGCAATAGCGATTCACAATCATTCCCGGCGTATCAAGGCCAAGGGCAAGTAGTGAAATCATTCGGCCCATTTGCATTCCTTGTTCTGCTTCAGGTACAGCATTCCCTACGATGAGGTCATCTACCATTTTATTTTCCAATCCAGGAATTGACTGTACCAAATGTTTGATCACTTCAGAGGCAAGGTCATCGGGACGTGTAAAACGAAATCCGCCTTTTTTTGCTTTCCCAACTCCGGTTCTGTAACCAGCAACTATGTATGCGTCCATGTTTGTTGTGTTTTAAATTCTTGTTTTAGATTAAGTTGACATCTGTCAATTACGAAGTGGCTTTCCACCAGTAAGTATGGCCTGAATTCTCTCCAGTGTTTTCTTCTCACCAGTCAATGACAAGAAAGCTTCGCGTTCCAGGTCTAATAAATATTGTTCACTTACTTCCTGTGGGTAACTTAGGTCTCCACCACACATAATATTGGCGATCCACTTGGCTACCTTGGCATCGTGTTCAGAAATATAACGCCCCATCATCATGCCTTGCAATCCTGCCAGGAACAACGCCTGACCTGAGCGTCCTTCTACTTTAATATTTCGGGCTTGTTGTGGCATGGTATAGCCCGCATTGGCTAAATCCAACACCGCCTTTTTTGCATCAGCTAACTGGCGGTCACGGTTCATAGAAACACGATCTACCTTTTTAAGAATGCCCAATTCACGTGCTTCCTCTGCAGATGTTGCCACTTTTGCAGTGGCGATGGTCATGAATGCATTTTGCAAAGCATTTAATTCAACATCACCTTCTTCTATTGCATCGCTCACCCGTTTGGTAAATTCTTTAGTGCCACCGCCACCTGGGATCAGACCTACCCCTACTTCAACAAGACCAATATATGTTTCAGCTGCCGCCTGCGCTATATCGGCATGCAAAGTCATTTCACAACCACCACCAAGTGTGCGTCCTTGTGGGCAAACCACTACCGGAATTGAAGAGTATCGCAACCGCATCACGGAATGCTGAAATGCTTTGATCATAAAATCTATCTCATCATAATCTTGTTCGATGGCATACATGAATACCAATCCGAGATTGGCTCCAAGCGAAAAATCAGGGCCTTGATGTCCAACTACCAAACCCCTGTAATCCTTCTCGGCCATATCAACAGCCTTGTTCATGCCTTCCATGACAGCACTCCCCAACGTATAGCTCTTTGAGTGCCAGGCAAAATTAATTACCCCATCACCCAGGTCAGTGATTTTTGAGTCAGCGTTTTTCCAGATTATATTTTCGCTCTTGCTTTCCAGAATGATGAAGCTCTCTCGGCCTGGAATTGATTGATATGATTTGCTGGGGATGTCGTAATATTTTTTCTGGCCACTCTCCACTTTATAGAACGATTTATTTCCTGCGGCAAGCATGTCATACACCCATTGGTTCGGTTTGTATCCAGCCGCTTCCATCAAAGGGATTGTTTTTTCAATGCCTACGGCATCCCATGTTTCAAACGCACCAAGGTCCCAGCCGAATCCTCCGCACACCGCGTCATCGATTCTAAAAAGTTCATCGCTGATTTCGGGTATGCGATTAGTCACGTACTGAAACAATCCGAAGAAACAATCGCGATAAAATTCACCGGCTTTGTCTTTGCCGTTCAATAGCACTTTGAAACGATCTTTAAGATTGTCAATCGTCTTGGTCGTTTCAAGGGTAGCAAATTTTGCTTTTGCCTTAGGCTTATATTCAAAGGTTTTCAGGTCAAGCGTAAGGATCTCTGTTTCACCCTTGGCATTTTTAGTTTTCTTATAAAATCCCTGGCCGGTTTTATCCCCAAGCCATTTATTCTGTTCCAGTTTGCTAACAGCATCTGGAAGCTTAAACATTTCCCGAGCTTCATCGTCAACCAAACCTTCGTATAAGTTGTTGGCAACTTTCACCAGCGTATCAAGCCCCACCACATCCGAAGTTCTGAATGTTGCAGACTTCGGGCGCCCGATAACGGGCCCGGTTAGTTTATCTATCTCATCAACATTCAGGTCAAACTTCGCCATGGAGTCAATTACCTTGAGCAAGCCCCAAACACCAACCCGATTCCCGATGAAGGCGGGCGTATCTTTACATAATACCGTTGTCTTTCCTAAATACAGATCCCCATAGTTCATCAGGAATTTTGTGACCTCTTGATCTGTCTTAGCCGTAGGAATGATCTCTAAAAGTTTTAGATAGCGAGGCGGGTTGAAGAAGTGTGTTCCTGCAAAATTCCTTTGAAAATCTTCGCTTCGGTCATCGGCCATCAGGTGAATAGGAATACCCGATGTGTTGGACGTAACCAGCGTTCCGGGCGTTCTGTATTTCTCTACTTCCTCATACACCTTCCTTTTGATATCAAGGTTCTCTACCACCACTTCAATAGTCCAATCGCAGTTATTAATCTTGGACATGTCATCCGTAAAATTGCCAAGTGTAATGCGCGAGGCAAATTTCTTGCTAAACAACGATGCCGGATTGGCTTTCAGCGTAGCTTCAAAAGCATTATTTACAATTCGGTTTTTTACTGCCGGATGATCAAGCGTCAGCCCTTTTTTCTTTTCATCTTCGCTCAATTCTCTGGGTGCAATGTCAAGCAGGAGCACTTCTACCCCAATGTTGGCGAAGTGGCAAGCAATGCGTGAACCCATGATGCCTGATCCTAATACTGCTACTTTGCGAATGGTTCTGTTCATATCGTTGTTAGTTGTTCGTTAATTTATCGTTGAATGGTTTTCGAATTATGATAAACCATCAACCGACCGATTATTGTAAAGCTTTATCGTAAATTTTATTCTCTTCAATTAACTGGTTGATCTCCTGTACTACTTCGAAAAATACATTCAGTTTATTTTCTGGTATTTCTTCGCGGACTACCTCATTAAAGCGAAGCACCGTTTCCTTCGATTTATCCCGGTGCTTTTTTCCCTCTTTGGTAAGGTAAATCCGAACAGAACGTTTGTCCACCTTATCCGCCTTTCGGCAGATTAAGCCTTTCTCTTCCATCGACTTTAGTAATCGGGTTAGGCTCCTCGCTTCAAGACCCATCATCGGACCAATCTTTGTTGCCGGTGTTCCTTCTTCTGAATGAATGTTGAGTAAGGCGAACCCAATTGACATCGTCCCCTTGTATTTGGAGGCCTGCTGATTGTACATACGGGCGATGCTGTGCCAGGCTGCTTTTATATTATAATCGATGGTTTCTTCCCGTTTCATGCGATACAATCGTTGACGAAGGTAAAAAAATTTGTTATGCATGCATACTATATTGGGGAAATATTTTTCGCCGCTGAAAAAGGTACCATAAAAAATGCCAGCCTTTGAACATAGGCTGGCATTCCAAATGATTCACTTTCGTTGCTAATTTTTCTTCTTTAGCTCATCAAACTTTGTCTCCGTTGGTTTTTTGGGAAAGGCGTTATCGCTCAAATCCGCTTCTGCCATTTCCTGTTTAGGGTCAATGACGATACCCGCTACCTCCTTATCCTTAATAAACGATTTCTTAAATTGATATTCGTTTAACCGCCATGCTTCAGCTGGCAATTTTTCAATTTCCTTGCTCCCGTCTTTATATGTCCATTCAATGACAATAGGCATTACGAGACCTCCTTTGTTTTTAATGGTTAATTCATAGAAGTTCTTGTCTTGCAGTTTCGCTTTAACGGTTGGTCCGTCAACCCGAGTATTGAATTCACCATACCACTCTTCTTTAAAATCAACTACCGCGAATTCTTTTGGGCCGTTGGAAAAATCCGTTGCGGTGTTCTTGCCGGAGGCGAGGTCACCCGTTTTGGGTGTGGTAAGTTTTGTTTCCACATTCTTTTCATCCTTTTTCATCCTGTACCACTTCACGTCACTCAGTTCAAAATCTGTATGATCGGTGGTGTAAAACCAACCTCGCCAAAACCAATCAAGATCAAAAGCCGAGGCGTCTTCCATTGTCCTAAAGAAATCGGCAGGCTGTGGATGCTTAAAGGCCCAACGTTGCGCATATTCTTTAAATGCCTGATCAAATAATTCAGGCCCCATGATAGATTCTCTCAAGATGCTCAGACTAGTAGCCACTTTTGCATATTGCTCTGCGCCGAAAGCAATAATGTTATCTGAGTTTGTCATGACCGGCCTTTGGATGCTCTTGTCTCCCCCCATAAAAGGAGCAATGCTTTTACCGGTTCCCCACCAGCTAGGGAAATTTTCATAGCGCTCGGTCTCCGTGCGGTATTGAAGAAATGAATTGATTCCCTCATCCATCCAGGTCCACTGCCGTTCATCGTTGTTGATGATCATGGGAAAAAAGTTATGTCCAACTTCATGAACGATAACCGCTATGGTGCTATTCCTTGTGTTCTGATCAACGCTTCCGTCTTTTTTTGCTCGTCCGCCATTGAAGCAAATCATAGGATACTCCATGCCAATGCTTGCAGTGTTAACAGAAATGGCTACTGGGTATGGAAAGTCAATGGTATAGCCGGAATAAACTTCCAGACAATTTTTTATCGCTTTAGTGGATTCTTGTTCCCAAAGCGGATTCCCTTCCTTTGGATAGAATGACATGGCCAATGGTGTTTTGCTTCCGACTTTAACAGCCTGGGCATCCCAAATAAATTTACGGGATGTGGCGAACGCAAAGTCGCGTACATTATTTGCATGAAATTCCCAGGTCTTTTTTGTTGTGGCATGGGCTTTTTCTTTTTCTACAGCCTCTTCCTGCGTGGCAATGATGACGGGCTTATCAAACGTAGACTTCGCTTTTTCAAATCGTTCCAACTGTGCTTTTGAAAGTACCGTTGATGGATTCATTAACGTTCCGGTTGCCGCCACCAGATGATCTGACGGCACAGTAAGCTTCACTTTATAATCTCCAAATACTAAAGCAAACTCTCCCTGGCCAAGGAACTGTTTATTTTGCCAACCTCGAACATCGTCATAAACACACATCCGCGGAAACCATTGGGCTATCGTGTAGATATAATTCTTATCCTCTGGAAAATATTCCCAACCACTTCGCTGGTCATCGATCTGACGGTCGCCAATATTATAACTCCAGTCAATGGAGAAAGTAAACTTTTCTCCGGTCTTCAAACCGGTGGGCAAATCAATGCGCATCATTGTTTGATTAATGGAGTATTTTAAGGCATTTCCTCCACCATCTTTAACACTTTTTATTTTATGACCTCCATCAAAATTAGTTGACCGTCTATAAAGCTGCATAGTATTTAGTGTATCCGTCATCAGTGTGGACAATGTTGCGGTGGTTGAATTTCCCTTCGCCAATATATTCTGATCGAGTTGAAGCCATAAATATTTCAATATATCCGGTGAGTTGTTGTAATAGGTGATTGTTTCTGAACCAACCAGGCTTTGATTGTTATCATTTAATTCCGCGTTGATTATATAATCTGCTTTCTGCTGCCAATAACGTACTCCGGGTGCACCGGAGGCTGACCGATAATCGTTGGGTGTGGGCAGTACATTATCCAATTGTTCAAATCGGCCCTGCCATTGTTGCGTCTCCTGGGCGTACAGGAAATTTGCTGTTATAAGACATAAAACTGCGCCAATTATTGTTTTCATGGTTATTGGGGGTTACACTTTCACAATATGTTAATGATTGCTCATGCGAACAATAAATATATCTTAATTTTCAAAGCTTCTCGAAATTACACAGATCATACCCCTTTTTTGAAATGCCGGATGTCAATCTCTTTTATAAAGACTCATGAAATGGGAAGAACCCCATTGGATTTATTTTGAATCCTCACACACTTTTTAACTGTAGGCTACAGAAAATTTATTAATCACTGAATCAAGGAGTTTTCAGACGAAGGGGTGCTTCAAAGCTGGCATTATGCTTTATAATGCGCCCGTTAATAAATGGTTGAAAATATTTGGTGACTGTAAGTTATCCGCTTATTTGCCCTTCATCGATCTTACATAGGCAATCAGTTGCCATATCTCTTCTTCATCAGAAATTTTCTTTTTAAAAGAAGGCATTTCATCACGTCCTTCCAACGTTTTGTAAAACAACGCCCCATCGGTTTGACTTTGAACTTCGTCTGTTGTGAAATCCGCCAATTCTGTTTCCAGTTGAGCGGCCTTTGTACCATCTCCCAACCCTGTTTTACCATGACATGATTGGCAATGTTTTGTCCATAGGGCTTTTGCAGCTTTTATCGTTTCTGCATCGCCTTTTACAGGATTGGTCATTTTCGCATACTTCTCAGGAACAGGCCATGGTTTTTGTTGATAAAAAGAAAATAGAAATGCACTGATTGCAATTATCGCTAATAAATTAAGTTTAGTTTTCATAGTGGGTATTTGCTGTTTTTGAATTGTTAAAATTTATTTCTCACGGATTGGCTTTTCCTATTTTTTTAATTTTTATAATCAGAAAAATCAAATATACAATGGCTCCCCATACACAGGCTATGGCCAGGTTTGGAAAAATAAGTAGCCAATAGGGTGTCTTACTTCTCGTCGACCATAATGTTCGTTTTCCAAAACTATCACTGACCTTTAATGGCACACCCCACTTAACCTGTTTGGTTACCATTCGATTTCCATATAGTTCATTATCTTCAAACTTCGCGCCAAGAATAATATTGCCATCTACATCTCCCGGTACTTTTGAAGTAAACTCTGCCATTACTGTTCCTTCCTCATCCGAATAATAACTAGCTTCTTCGCCAGCCTGCAAATTGCTTAATAGGCGCTTCACGACAAATTTTATCTCGGTTTCTGGCACGGGTATCCAATTGCCGTCTTCTTGAGCCATGACTTTTGCCTTCATGGTTCTAACACTATCTTCCGTTTCCAGCGTTAACTCAATGCGTGATTTTGCAATTTCCACTTCAGCGGATGCATCCTCGTATTCATTGTTGGCTGTCAGGGTAGCAATAAAGGTTGAACTTGGCAGAGTGTCCCATTGAACGCTGAATTTCTCGTCTAAATTTACAACTCCGATTCCTTTGTCATTGGTTATCGTCCTTCCCATAAATCCTCCTGCTGTTTCTTCACCGAAGAAGACATTTATATCTACTCCTTCGACAGGCTCAAACCTCCTGCCATTTTTTGTTTTTACGTCTACCTGCAGATACGGAAGATCATCATTTAGCTGGTGATAGGCGAGATTTATTCGAGGCGTTTTTTTCTCCTTTTCCGTCTGCGCTTGTGCGGCCTGATTGATATTGAATAGGCACCATCCAATCAATAAAATGTAAACTCCGCTTATCTTGATTTTCATAACATTTACGCTTTTATGTTCTCTTGCTCCTCAATGGTTTCATGAATGGGAATGATCGGAAAGTACCTTACGAAAAGTGTAATGATTAACAATGTCCCGGCCAAAGTGCCCATGGTAATGGCCCATTCCTCCCAAGTAGGGAGATAATGCTGATAGCTTTCAGGAGCATCAGAAATCGGAAGAAACGGACTTAATAATGTTGGTGTAACGATCAAAAACCGTTTAAACCAGGCGCCAACCACCACAAAAACCCCCATGATAAACATGGTCTTCGGCTTACGACCTCTGGGGAAAATCAATACCATCACAGGAATAATCATGCCGATAAGTATGGCAAACCAAAAGATGATTGAAAACTCTCCGGTGAAAAGGCCCATCAAATGATGTTCTTCTGCCTTCTTCATTTTAAAGGCAGGCACCAGATACTCATTGATATTGAAATACAAATAAAGGAGTGCCAGCATGACCAGGGTCTTACCCATATGATCAAAATGTCTTTCCGTGATGTACGCATCGAGTTTATAAAATCTGCGAAATACATACATGGCCACAACCACTCCGCCAGCACCAACCAAAAAGGCTCCTGAAACGAAGTAAGCTCCAAAATTGGTGCTGTCCCATCCAGGACGATACGTTGTGGCAAATAGCCAGGACGTTACCGTGTGTATACCTAGCGCTATCGGAATTATCATGATGGATATGATCTGTATTGCCTTTCCGCTCAGGTTTACTTGTTCCGTGGTTCCCTTCCAGAACGATCCGATAAATCGATAAAACTTATTGATAGAACTTCCCGGTTTGCTGTTTTTTATAAGAATGGGCATATCCGCTAAGAGCGGAAAATACAGGAAAAGCACACTTAATGTCAGGTACGTGGTAATGACAATCACATCCCATACAATAGGAGATTGTAATCTACCATGAATGAATAAATTGATAAACCGCTCTGGCCTACCCATGTCAATAATTATAATCAGTCCTGCAAATATGATCGCCGATACGGCAATGATTTCCGAAATGCGAGTGAGTGGTGTGCGCCAACCCACATTGGTTACCCGGAAAATGGCGGTGATAAGAGAACCTACCAGGCTGATGGCCACAAAAAACACAAAGTTGGAAATATAAATGCCCCACGAGGCATAGTCGCGCATGCCGGTTACACCCAGGCCGTTTTGTAACTGCCGGTAATAACCTATTATACCAGTAAGGCAAATGATGACTAATACAGAAGTCCAAATGGTTCCAGCCCGTCCAAATTTCTGAGGCAATAAATCGGAAGTTATCTTCTCTTCTAGTGCTGTTGTTGTCGTGTTCATGTCTGTTATCCTTCCTTAGTTTTTAAACCTTCTTCGTAAGGGAATAGCCTGTCAACAGGTGGCAAGTAATATACACTTGGTTTTGTGCCTAAATCTTCCATTAACCGATAGCCTGATCGATCCCTTATTAAATCACTAAACCGAACTGTTTCTGAACCATTGGTTATGGTATCTTCATACATGTCACCAAAATAAAACACACCATTAGGGCATGCTGAAACGCAATGCGGGAGTTCCCCTTTTCTTACTTTATCAGGACAAAAGTCGCATTTGGAAACGGTGCCTATTTTAGGAGGACAACTCGTCTCCGATGAGTATTTCATGGCTGCAACTTCTGGTGGAAGCTCGG
>JAHEMS010000403.1 GCA_024643595.1 Bacteroidota bacterium | reverse complement strand
GAGTTTCAGTGGTTCAAAGCATTTCCAGAAGTGATACGCTCTCCGCTCAACATGGTGTGTACACCGTTATGCTGAAAGGATTCAAAGATGATGAATTTGTGAGCGAGCAACTCAAAGTAGATGTTATTCAACGGGTTATTAATCCATCTGTTGATTTTAAAACTTTTTTAGAGGAAGGCCTTAACCCAGATCTTCAATTCATTATTTCCAATACGACCGAGGCGGGAATAGCATTTTCACCGGATGATGAAAATGTAAATGTAATGGCATCTACTTTTCCCGGAAAACTGACTCAGTTGTTATTTACAAGATTCAATGATCATTTAAGCAATAGTCTGATTGTTCTGCCTACCGAATTGATAGAGCAAAATGGAAGTCAGTTAAAATCAATGATCCATAAATATGTTCAACACTGGTCTTTGCCATCAGATTTTATTCCATGGCTGAATACGAATGTCACCTTTTGTAATACCCTGGTGGATAGAATTGTATCGGGATTCCCCAAAAAACAAAAGGATAAATTATTTGAGGAACTCGGGTATATCGATGAATTGGTGGTGGAAGGAGAGTGGTTTCATTTGTGGGTGATTGAAGGTCCCCGGTGGATAGAAAAGGTACTTCCACTGAGAAAGGCTGGATTCAATGTCGTTTTTACGAACGATTTAGGAATTTATCGGGAGAGGAAAGTACGGATATTAAATGGCGCGCATACTGGAATGGCACTCATTGGGCGTATGATGGGATTGCAAACTGTCCTGCAGGCAATTGAAGATCCGGCATTGGGTAATTTTATTCGCCGGATGATCTATGATGAAATTGTCCCCTTCATTGCGGGCGATCTAAATGAATTAGAAGAATATGCGAACGAAGTTATTAACCGTTTTCGCAATCCGGCCATTGATCATAAACTGGAATCCATCACGCTGAATTCATTTTCAAAATTCAATGTCCGTGTGTTGCCATCACTAATCGATCATGTAGAAAAGAATGGTCAGGTGCCTGAACGGTTATCGATTATCCTGGCGTCATTACTCTACTTTTATAGTGATCAATTAAAGGATGTCGTCATCAGGGATAACGAGGATATTATAGCGCTGATGAAAGAAGCGTGGTCGGAAGAAAATTTAACCGAAGCACAAATTATAAAGATAGGTCGGCAATTATTGGAAAAACCCATTTGGAGTGCAGACCTAACGAAATATCCCCAGTTAATAACCCAGACCTGTCAGCAATTAAGTACAATTGTTTCTAAAGGCGTGATTGAATGTCTGAAGCAGATTGAAAGCTAATAATCGGTTGCCTAATTTTTTCGATTTGTAGATTCCCGAATCACCAGCCGGCTTTTAATCAGTCGTTTTTCCTGGTAAACCTCTTTATCGATGATTTGCTTAATCAGTATTTCGGCAGCAGCAACTCCCATTTCGAATGCGGGGTGGTCAATACTACTAAGCGTGGGTTCAATAAGCCCACATATGTTTTCATTATTAAAGCCCAGGACTGCGACATCTTTTGGTATTTTCAGTCCACGCTTTTTTAAAATATGGATGATTTCTAAAGCCGCCATATCGTTGAAAGCAAAAATTCCATCAGGCTTTTGGCGCAGGTTAAAAAGGTAGCGGGTGTAGTTTTCTACATCATTCGTTGTGTAATTGGTAGTTACAATCAGTGATTCAAGGATAGGTATTTTGTGCATTTTCAATGCATCTAAATATCCATTCAGGCGATTACGATAATTGTGCAAATGCTTAGGACCAGCGATGAACGCTATTCGTTTGCAACCCTGGGCCAATAAATGTTCAGTGCCTTGATAGCTAATTTCATAATTATCAGAATATACCTGGGACGCATTTAACTCTTCCACAATGCGGTCAAAGAAAACCAGCGGTACTTCTTTATCAATCGCATATTGGAAATGTTCATGCCGATCTGTATTCCTGCTAATGGAAACCAGTAAGCCATCCACACGGCTGGCCATCAGCGTTTTTAGGTTGTTCTGTTCAGTAGCAAGTGTTTCATTAGATTGGCAAATCATTACATTATAACCCGAACGATCAGCAACATCCTGTATTCCTCCAACAGCCCTCGCCGTAAAACGATTTACAATTTCTGGAATCAACACGCCAATGGTGTTGGTACGCTGTTGTTTCAGATGCTGCGCTAGCAAGTTTGGTTGATAGTCGATTTTTGCAGCCAGTTCCCTCACTTTTCTGGCCGTTTCCTGGCTTACATCATAATGATTATTGAGTGCTCTCGATACAGTGGATTTCGAAATCCCAAGGATTTTGGCAATATCTCGTATGGTTGCATCCGATTTTGACATAATTATGTTTTGCAATCTTGGTACTAAGCTAAATAAAATTTCGGTACCGTTCCCGGGACGCGTACCGCTAAATTATCAGGCTAAAGTCTATTTTGTTTAATTAAATGATTCTAAAATAGTGGAAACAATTGCACAATCGATTCCGAATGATGACAACGCTGAACCCTGCCAAGTCGAAATTGCCGATTTCCGGGACAAGGACCGGACAGAAGGTTTCCAGGGAAAGAATTGATTATTTATTCAAGAAATTTCTTCATGACGATGATTATCAGGCATTCGAGCAACTTTTTTTAATCAGTTACAACCCGCTCCGGAATTTCTGTAAGAAGATCGTCCATATTAATGAAGTAGCAGAGGAACTGGTGAGTGAGGTATTTTTTAAAATATGGAATAACCGAAAGGTGATCGTCATTAACAGTTCTCCAAAGTCATACCTATACGCGGCAGTGCATAATATATCGCTCGATCATTTAAGAAAAGAGAAGCGGTATGTCCTGACAACTTTGGATATGGCGTTTGCCATACCAAGTAATTTGCTGGACCCCCAAAAAGGATGTGAGTATGATGAATTGCAGGCCAAGATCGAAGGGGCGGTTGCAAAATTACCGCGCCAATGCCGGCAGATTTTTCAGTTAAGCAGGGAGCAGGGCTTGCGTTATAATGAAATTGCCGAGAAACTTCAGCTTAGTGTAAAAACTATTGAAACACAGATGGGAAGGGCACTTAAATCGCTTAGAAAATCACTGGTTTAAATGGAAATAAGGAACGAACGAATTTTTCAAAACTGCTTTTATCGGATAAAATGAATGCTATAAGATAAGGCCGGTGTAAGGGGAAGCGAAACTTAAAACGTCTTGTATAGAATATAGGCCAGTTAGTAATGAATTTCTTTGACAACAACATATGTAAAAACCAAACCTTCAATAAACCGATTAATTATGCTCAAAACTCTATCTAATTTAAAAATAACCTATCGGATTCCACTGATATGGTTATTGCTATTGTGCCTGTGGCAAACGGCATGGGCTCAGGACAACCTTGTAAAAGGTAAAGTCACTGATGAAAATGGTGCTGCTATGCCTGGGGTTAACGTTCTCATTAGGGGAACCTCCACCGGTACAACAACCGATGTCAATGGTGGTTATACGTTAAGTATTCCTGCTGCATCTTCTGGCGCTTCGCTGGTATTTTCATTCATTGGATATTCAACGCAGGAACAAGGTCTGAATGGAAGATCTACCATCGATGTTCAAATGGTGGCTGATGTGACCGCATTATCTGAGGTGATTGTAGTAGGTTATGGTACGCAGGAAAAACGAGAAATTACTGCGGCTATTTCGTCATTAAATTCAGAGGCGCTTTCAAAAATAGCCACCACCAACGCATTGGACGGTATGAAAGGTCAGATAGCAGGGGTAGATGTTCAGCAGTTTAATGGACGTCCTGGATCGTCCCCTTCAATTTTGATCCGTGGTCGTAGATCATTGAATGCCTCAAATGATCCATTATTTGTGGTGGATGGAATTCCAATCGGTTCTGGAACCACTACCAATGATGGTCTTACTTTCTCAAATTCT
>JAHEMS010000402.1 GCA_024643595.1 Bacteroidota bacterium | reverse complement strand
ATGTAAGCATATTTTAAGTTTTAATGAGCATGAGCTATTTTTTCTTTTTTTCAATGTATAGCATCAGATCATGTAGGGTGCTGATCTTTCCATAATCTTCTTCAGGCGTTTGAATACCAAACTTTTCATCAACACCTACTATAAACTGAAGATAGTCGAAGGAGTCAATGGAAAGTGCCTGTCGAATGTTGTCGCCGGGGTTGAGATTTTCAGGCTCCGTATCAGGAGCGATATTTTTTAATAGCCGGAAAAGCTGTTGTTTCATTTCTATATCGTTCATAGCTCTTCCGGTTTTTGTAAATAATTTTTTATTGTCGTGAGAAACCGGCTGCCCGTATTTCCATCGGTGGCACGATGATCGGCAGACAAGCTTATCGTAAGTATGGGCTTGATACCGAACATGCCGTTAACTGCCCAAGGTTGTTCTGTAATTCCACCAAAGCCAACCAGTGCCACTTGAGGTGGATAAATTACGCCAAACACAGTTTCAACGGCCCCCTCTCCCAGGTTAGTGATCGTGAGCGTAGAGTCTGTCAATTCAGAGCTCCGAAGTTTTAGGGCACGCGCCCGGATGATGATATCCGATAATGCTTGCATTAATTCATCCAGGGATTTTTTATCAGCATCGTGAATAGCTGGCACAAGTATGCCACCTGTGCGAAGCGCTACAACAAAACCAATATGAATATCTTTCTTACGTTGAAGGCCATTATCCCACCAGGCATTCAGGTCAGGAAATTCTCGAAGCGCTTTGGCAACCGCCTTGATCAGGAGCACAGCCGGAAGCAGACGATCTTTTACAACCCTTTTTTTATTCGCTTCTGCAAGCCATGTTATTGCCGGGCTCATATCTGCTTTTGTTTGAAGATAGTAGTGGGGAATCTCCCGGTTAGATTTGCTCATGGCCGCAGCAACAGCCATGCGGATGTTGTCGGAAATGGATCTTTCAGGTATTGCATTCGGAGCCACTTGTTCAACAACGACCTTCTCCACGTCTTCGCGAATTATGGCACCCTCAGGTCCGCTTCCTTTTACTTTCGTTAGATCAATCCCTTTATCTGCTGCTATTTTTTTAGCAAGAGGCGATGCCCGCACATGTTGAATTTCGGATATACTAATTTTTTCTCTTGGCAATTCTTCTTTGATGGATTCATCTTTTTTTTCAGGAACTGAAGGAATGCCAACCTTAGCTTCATCCCGTGATAGTATATGTGTCATGATTGTTCCGACCGGAACTTTTTCATCTACCTTGATTAAAAGATCTCCCACAATACCTTCATCGAACACTTCAATTTCAATGATTCCTTTTTGTGTTTCCACTTCTGCAATGATATCACCACGCTTCACAAGGTCACCGGTCCTCACTCGCCATTCACGAAGAAAACCACTTTCCATATCGGCACCCAGGCTAGGCATTCGGAATTCACCCATGGCCGACCAATTTTTTTGTGACTTCCATAATTTGATCCTTCTGTGGGATAGAAGCATCTTCGAGGTGTTTAGGATACGGAATAGGAACCTCAACTCCACCCAATCGCTGAACAGGAGCATCGAGTTCATAAAAACATTTCTCCATGATGCGTGCACTCACTTCGGATGAAATGCTTACCGACTGCCACGCCTCTTCTACGATCAAGGCGCGATGAGTTTTGCTAACGGAATCAATAATGGTGCGATCGTCCAATGGCCTGAGTGAACGCAAATCAATTACTTCGGCATCTATTCCGGCTTTCATCAATTCATTCGCAGCTTCGAGTGATTTATAAACACCAGCGCCATAGGTGATGATTGAAATATCCTTTCCTGTTCTTCTCACTTTTGCATGGGAGATGTCAACGGCAGGGATACTGATGGGTATTGAACCTTCCATATTCAGCATGGCCGTGTATTCAAAAATGATAACGGGATCAGGATCTTTTATAGCGGTGAGCAGCAACATTCGAGCATCTTCATGGGTGCCCACCGAAAAAACTTTTAAACCTGGAATATGGGCGAAAAGTGGTTCCCAACTATGTGAATGTTGAGCCGCAAGCTGACGGCCAATACCACAACTGATTCGGATAACCACCGGCACATTAAGCTGTCCGCCAGACATATGTAATAGTGTTGCGGCGTTATTGACAATCTGATCAAAAGCCAGCAAACTGAAATTTACCGTCATGATTTCGACAATTGGGCGCATGCCACCCAATGCGGCACCTATACCTGCCCCTGTAAATCCAGATTCAGATAAGGGCACATCCATAATCCGTTCAGGTCCGAATTCCTGTAGTAGTCCCTTGCTTACTGCAAATGCACCACCATACCGACCTACATCTTCGCCCATCAGAAAAACTTTGTCATCTTTCTGCAACGCTTCACGAAGTGCTTGCTTTAATGCCTCACGATAAGACAATTTTACTAGTTCATTATTTTCATCCATGATTATCGCTTACTCTTTTCGATAAGCTTTTTTTAACCATTCAATCAATTCATCGTCTATTTCTTCTTCCGAGTTTATATCAACATAATACAAGTGCCGATTAGCCGACATTTTTACGGAGTGAATAAACCGACGGCTTCTTATGAGTTGTGGTAGCGTAAAATCGACACGAATTTTATTTCGTTGAATCTTAACACCGGCAAATGCAGATTGCGTACAAAAATGAATACAACATTCTAACGAGTCTACTTTGAAGGGTCCTATATTTTTTTTGATCGCCTGTTGAAACAATTGATAAAGGTTTGCTCCGGCCGCTTTTCTTTCAAAATGTTTTTCTATCGGGAACTGCCTGCAGGAGTGCACCTGGTTATTTTTAATGAATTGCCTTTTGCATTTTGGGCAAGTCCACAATTTTATCTTTTCTGTTGTTGCAACCATTTTAATTTCATGAGTAAGTGAACAAAGTGAGGTTCTCTATTGGCTCAAAAGTTCCGGCTTCTGCGAAGTCAACCGCATGTTGGATCTCTTTTTCAATACTGGTTTCTAATTCTTTTATTTCTTTATCAGAAATAAGTTGATGTTCAGTAAGGTATTTTGAGAAGGCTGGAATCGGGTCTCGTTGTTTCCATTCTTCAACTTCTGATTTTTCGCGATAGAGTTCTGCGTCAAACATGGAATGTGCACGAAACCGATACGTATTGCAGACAAGAAAAAATGGTTTTCCTGTTTCGTGGATTGTTGCTGCTGCATCGTGCGCTGCCATCAGTACGGAGGGCAAATCCATGCCATCTGCGGAAGCGGAAGCAATGCCATATCCTGCCGCTTTTTTCTCCAGATCAGTAACGGCATGAGTGTATTTAATAGCCGTGCCCATCGCGTAGAGATTATTTTCGCAGACAAACAAAACGGGCACTTGCCAAAGTGAAGCCAGGTTCATCGCTTCGTGAAACTCACCTTCCGCAGCTGCACCTTCACCAAAGAAGCAACAGGTGATTTGATCGCGTTTCATTTTTTTATCAGCCAACGCTAAACCAACAGCCATAGGAAGATGACCCGCGACAATCGCATTCCCTCCATATAACTTTTTATTCACATCAAACAAATGCATGGATCCCCCTCTTCCTTTGCTGCAACCTTCTTGCTTGCCATACATTTCAGCCATGATGACTCCGGCATCAACGCCACGCACCAGTGCCTGACCATGCTCACGATAAGTACAAAGTATATTGTCCCCTGATTTTAGTACATGAAGAACTCCGGTGGCTACCGCTTCTTCACCAATATATAAGTGAAGGAATCCTCGAATCTTTTCTTTGGTATACATCTCCGCAGCCTTTTCTTCAAATCGTCTGATCAGGATCATCTGATGCAAGAGTTTTTTGCCAATCTCTCGGTCTATGCGGGTGCGATTTGATGGTATTGTAGTTGATTCCATTAGGAGGATTCTAAAGTTGACAAATCACCTTCGGGCAAGCCCAGCTCCCGGGCT
>JAHEMS010000401.1 GCA_024643595.1 Bacteroidota bacterium | reverse complement strand
CTTATCAATGATTATAAAAAGGGCAACTGTAAAAAAGCAAATGATAATGGCGATAACGTAGGTCTGCCAATCATTTAGGGTACCTACATAATCTTCACTTAGAATCATGGATGCTATATTTGCATGGACAATCACTCCAAACATATCCGGATTTGCACGGCCAGCTACCTTTTTATTCAGCGGGGTAAAATATTTGTCATTCCAGGATGGGTCTCCGAAATAGTTACCCAGAAATCCCATAATGACAATCTTGTCTTTGAAGAGCGTGGAATCAAAATCAAGATTAAATAACTGATCTACATCAATGGCATAAAACATTTGGGGATAACGAGTTGTGGACGTCTCCCGTGCTCGTACCGATTTTAGTCTGATGTCCTGAATTTCTACATTGCCTTTATAATTAATTATTTCTTCCTCATTATTTCTTGCCAGGAACCGATTAGCTTTTGCAGAGTCATACATCTTGGCCATTTGAACGGCAAAAGCCAATTGATCGTCACCAGTTACATTATACTTTGGAACGAAGGATCGACATTGCTTTACGTCTTCCTGATAGATGGCATCTGTAACCAGGTTGGCATAACCATGTTTGGCGTATAAACTGAAAGCTAAATCAGAATATTCCATAGAATCGTAAACATCAATGGCTTCAGGATTTAATGAAGTCTTGGTTCGTTGCATAAGTTTCGATACCAAGACCACATTCCCGGCTTGTTTAATAGCATCCTCGAGCAATAGATTCCCTAGCGTATCCAGCAAAGCGGGGCAGTTAACACTATCGCGTAAACGGCCCTCACAATTAAAATAACTATCTATTCCGATTACCTTGGGTTTAAATTGCCTAATGATATTTAGTTGCAGCGCAACTTCTCTTCTGGAAAGATCCCCGATATTTACAATGACGATTCGTTCATCCACCAACGGGTCAGGCCGTAAATTGGAAAATGCATAGTCGGTCATCTCAAAGTCAGTTAATGCCTGTGAGATGGGATCGAACGCGTTAAATAGTTTAAAATCGGTAATCTGGCTTACTACCCACATCATGATAAACACAAACACGGTGATGTTGAAGCATTGCACCCAAAATTTTTTCATAAGCAGAAAGTTCTTAAGTAAATTTAGAAATTTAACCCGTGAATCACCATACTTTTGAAAAACACTATTCCCAGTCGCCTTCCAATAAATGATTTTGTTAGCGAAATCGCAAAGGGTAATACAGTTATTCTAGCACAAGCTATAACGCTTGCTGAAAGTAAACTTGATGAAGACAGAGAATTATCGGAGCAGTTAATTGAACGATTACTTCCTACCACTGGCCAATCAGTGAGAATTGGAATTACGGGTGTTCCCGGTGTAGGTAAAAGCACCTTCATTGAGGCTTTTGGAAAACATCTTACTTCATTAAAAAAAAAGATTGCTATCCTTAGCATCGACCCTAGTAGTGCAAAAACAAAGGGAAGCATTCTGGGAGATAAAACGCGGATGGAAGATCTATCCAGAGATCCTTATGCTTTCATTCGTCCATCACCAGCTGGGATTACATTAGGAGGGGTAGCTGACAGCACCCGGGAAGCGATCCTTTTGTGTGAAGCAGCAGGTTATGAAATTATCATCATTGAAACGGTGGGTGTCGGGCAATCAGAAACGACCGTGCGAAACATGGTGGATTTTTTTCTATTATTAATGCTGCCGGGAGCAGGTGATGAGCTTCAGGGAATAAAGAAAGGAATTATGGAAATGGCCGATACCGTTGTGATTACAAAAGCGGACGGTGAAAATATTAATTTAGCAAACCAGGCGTGTGCTGATTTTCGATATGCATTGCATTTATTCTCCGAATCTGAATCACATTGGAAACCATCGGTGATCACTTCTTCAGCGTTGGAGAAAATTGGAATTAAGGAAACATGGGGCCTTATTCAGCAGTATGTGGAATTCACACAAAATAATCTCTTTTTTGAGAGACAACGTGAGCGGCAAAATTTGATTTGGTTCAAAGAGAATATTCAACAACTCCTAATTCAACAGTTGTCGAAATCCAGAACGATTACCTCTAAAATAAAAATATTGGAGAAGCAGGTTATCCTGAAAACGGTTTTGCCCTCACGGGCTGCGAGGGAAATCGTTAGCGACTTTTTGTCTTCTTAGTGTTTTCTTTTGAAGATTCATAAGGACAATGCCGGCATTTATTACCGCAACAATATCCTCGCTTAAGATGATAAGAGGAGGTAAAAACCAGCAGACCATCTTCGAGATAAAAGTCTTCTTCCTCTTTCAAACGATTATATGTTGAGTGGTCTTTCATGTTTCAAGATTCAGTGGATACTGTAAATACCCGTATTAAAGTTGAGTTTTTAACAACTTCAAACATAATTAATTTCTTAATCTTGCAACGGTGAATTCGAAATTCATAATGCAAAGTCTAAGTCTGAACTTTTTCGTGATGACGCTTATCCTGTGGGCATGTACCCCTCATCAAAAAAGAGATCAGCCACTTAGTATAATATCTTCTTTGAAATATGCTGAAGGATTTACGGTTCGATATGAAGGCAATGTAAAATTTGTTACCGTTAATTATCCCTATCCGGGAGCTACTGAAGGATATCATTATATATTGGTTCCGCGTAATGAAGAAGTTCCCCCCCATGATGAGAAATCTCAAGTCATTCGAACACCGATTAATACAATCGTTTGTACTTCTACCTCACACATTCCATTACTTGATTACCTGGGCGAGACTAATTCACTGATCGGATTTCCGACTACGGATTATATTAGTTCAAACATAATGCGGAAGCGAGTGAATGAAGGTAATGTAACGGATTTAGGTATTGAAAAGGGAATAAACATAGAATTGCTTTATTCTTTGCATCCGGATTTGGTAATGGGTTACACGATGAGCAAGGATCTGGGGCAGCTAAAGAAGATTCGTGAACTGGGAATTTCTGTTGTAATCAATGCGGAATATCTCGAGAAACACCCCTTGGGAAGAGCGGAATGGATCAAGTTTGTAGCCTTGTTTTACAATAAGGAGCGGAAAGCAGATTCCATATTTAATAGTATTGAGAAGGATTACTTGTCTACTTTGGCATTGGCAAAACAATCCAGCCGAAAGCCTACAGTTATGAGTGGTATCGTGTACGGTGATGCTTGGTTTATGCCAGCCGGAAAGAATTATGCGGCTCAATTATTAAGTGATGCAGGCATGGACTATTTGTGGAATGAGACTGAATCATCGGGATTTCTGGAGTTGAGTTTTGAGTCAGTTTTCGCCAAGGCGAAAAATGCTGATCTATGGATTGGTGTCGGATCCTTTAATTCATTGCAAGAAATGAAGTTTGCCGAGTCAAGATATGGTTTATTTAAGCCGTTCGTTCAAAGTCAGGTCTATACTTATAATGCCCGAACAGGAGAAAAAGGAGGGAGCGAATTTTTAGAATTAGGTTATTTAAGGCCTGATTTAGTTCTCAAGGATCTGGTTAAAATTGGCCACCCTGAACTATTACCTGACTATAATTTATTTTTTCATAGGAAGCTTGAATAGAAGTATCTATAAGTGCCCCTTACATCATGCTATAGTACATTCTTCTACTTACATCGCCTTTCTTAAATACACATTTCCATATTTTGATTCAAAACTATATTTCGGTCCGTTGCCTGGTTTTGCAGATACATAGGTGTGAAAGGCCTCAAATTCTGAACCCGAAAATTTCAAATTCAGATTAGTATAAATTTGACCATAACTGGTTTCTGCAATTAACTCACCGGTGGTTTTCTCCTGAACGGTCACATCAACACCACCATAGGTAGCTTCAACAGTAAGCGGACCAACATAATTTTTTACTTCAACCATACCGTATACTGATTCAAGGTTTACTTCGATGTTCGCAGGTACTTTTATCTCGAGGAAAATGTCCATGTCTACCCCTTCC
>JAHEMS010000400.1 GCA_024643595.1 Bacteroidota bacterium | reverse complement strand
AGGTATACTATGAGTCAATTAGTGCAAAAGCAAATTTCACTGTTTCAGAAAATGGAATTCTTGCTTATGGGGCTTCTGAAGGCCCTGGGCAATTAGCCCTTAATTGGTTCAACCGCAATGGTCAGGTTGCTAATGGACCCTCTTTAGGTACGCAATATGGTGATTTCCGGATTTCACCGGATAAAAGTCGGTTAGTAGGAACTATAAGTGATCCCAAAGCCAAAAATACAGATTTATGGATCTATGATTTCAATCGCAATGTATCGACCAGGTTTACTTTTGATAAGAATCCGGAATTTTCTCCAATTTGGTCACCCGATGGCAAAACCATAGTCTATTGCTCGCCTCGGACCCAGGGAATATTCGATCTGTTCAAGAAATCTTCTAATGGTGAATCTGGTGAAATTTTACTCCATGAAGATATTTTTAACAAATATCCAAGTGACTGGTCAAGGGACGGTAGATTTCTTTTATATAATGGAGACAATAGTAAAAACAGATCAGACACCAGGGAGGACATTTGGGTGTTACCAATGGAGCAGAATACCCCGGCTGAACCGTATCTGTTTTTACAAACACCCTTCAGAGAATCGAATGCTGTATTTTCCCCCGATGGGAAATGGGTTGCCTACCAATCCGATGAGTCAGGCAAAGTCGAAATTTACATTCGCCCTTTTCCAGGGCCTGGAGGTAAGTGGCAGGTATCTACCAATGGTGGTACGATTCCACGATGGAGTGATGATGGAAAAGAGCTCTTCTATCACCAGCCCCAGGGGGAAATCTACGCGGTTGACATTAACACTTTCGGCTCTTCCATTGAAGTAGGAAAGGCACATCTGCTTTTTTTATTCAACATAAATGTTATTAACACAACCTTCGATGTGATAAACAACGGGCAGCTCTTTTTAGTCCGATCTTCAGGAGGCCCTATCAAGGCCCCGCTCACGTTGGTTGTCAACTGGCCAGAAGAGTTAAAGCAGAAATAGGTCTAATGAGTTATCTTTAAGCCATGCCGTCTCTTCTCTCTGATTACGAATACGACATCTTCATCTCCTACCGGCAGAAAGACAATCGGTCTGATCAATGGGTGACGAATTTTGTGCAAGCACTAAGAGAAGAACTCGATGCAACATTCAAAGAAGAAATTTCAATCTATTTTGATTCCAATCCGCATGATGGATTGCTGGAAACTCATGATGTGGATGCCTCTCTGAAAGAAAAAATCATGTGCCTGGTTTTCATTCCCATTGTATCCCAAACTTATTGTGATCCAAAATCCTTTGCCTGGCAAAAGGAGTTTTTGACGTTTCTGGATTTTGCTAAGAATGATCAACTTGGATTAGACATCAAACTTTCAAACGGGAATGTGGCAAAGCGTGTGTTGCCGGTACGCATTCATGAAATTGATGAAGCAGATAAAAAATTATATGAAGAAACAATTGGTGCTGTCATGCGGCCGGTGGATTTTATCTACAAGCAACTTGGCGTTAATCGCCCACTGTTAATTAGTGATCCGCCTGAAAAGAATATCAATGAAACCAGTTACCGAAATCAAATCAACAAAACGGCAAACGCGTTTAAAGATTTGGTCAATGGTATTATTAATAAAGATCATCCAAAAGGATCTGGCCCTCCTCCCACTGTTCTGGGTAATACCCAAAGGAGCAGAGGAGGGGTGCCGAAATCTGTTGAAACCATCTTCGGACGAGACGCAGAAAAAGTATCGATCATCGAACTTTTAAAAGAACACCGCCTGGTTACCATAACCGGACCAGGGGGTATTGGAAAAACCACGATCTGTCAGGAAGTTGCCAATCATGTCATCAATGAATTTCCGGATGGAACGTTTTACGTCTCTCTCGCTACACTTACTGATGCCAAAGAAGTGATCCCTACCCTTGCATTAACCCTGGATATCAAAGAAGGTGCAGGTCATGAATTGATTGATGGAATATCTGCCTTCCTGGCCAATAGGCAACTGCTTCTGGTGTTGGATAATCTTGAGCACGTGATTGCCGCCACCCAACAAATAGCAGAATTGCTTTCCAGATGCCCACAGCTGCATCTGCTTGTTACCAGTCGAACACCGCTGAAAATAAATCACGAATATGAATTTCCTTTAGGACCGCTCTCAGTACCTGAAGCCAACCTCAATTTAGACTTAGCCATCAATCACCCAGCCATTGCATTCTTTGTAAACAAGGCCAAGAAAACGGATCCCGGATTCCAGATGACTAAAGATAACGTTGCCACAATTCTGGCAATCTGCCGCAAAGTGGAAGGAATACCACTTGCGATAGAACTGGCAGCAGCGCGCACGAGAATTATGTCACCTGCTGAACTCTTGAAACGATTGGAGTACGCGCTTGATGTGCTGGCCTCTGCTTCCCGAGACTTACCGGAACGTCATCAAACGTTGAGGACAACAATCGATTGGAGTTATTCACTTTTAGATAAATCCGAAAAAATACTTTTCAGGCGCCTTGCGGTTTTCTCTGGTGGATTTACCATCGAAGGGATCGAAGCAGTTTGTTTTGATAATAAGAAAGAGGCAATGGCAGGCCTGAAAGAAATGGAGTCACTCATGGATAAAGGGCTGTTCCAGAGAACGGACGTAAAGGGGCGCTTCAACATGCTTCACATCATAAAAGATTTCGCCATTGAAAAATTGATTGAGGCTAATGAAATGCATATGCTGCAATCCAGACATGCCAATTATTTCAGGCAGGTTGCTGGCAAACTGAACATTCTCACTCAGTCAAGAAGTCAAATAGAAATCATGCAGGAAGGTTATCTCGAAGAAGCCAATATCCTATCGGCACTTGATTTTATTCTTATGGCAGGCAGGGAAGAAAAAAAAGCCGAAACTATTGAGATGGGATTGCAGATTTGTGGCGAGTGTTCCATCTACTGGCATATTTCCGGCAAGCACATTAGCGCCTTGAATTATGTTGATAGATTTTTTGAATTAACAGCTTGCCCTAAATCCAGCCTTGGCCGATGCATGGCATTGGCAACAGCTGCGATAGCTACGCAAACACTCGGACAATTTGCCCAAGCCGATCTCTTTGCAAGAGAAGGCTACGATCTGGCAACACAATTGAACAGCGGAACATTCTTATCAATACATGCAGTAACGCTTGCCATGAACTTCATGACCACTGACATAGGGCAAAGCAAGACCTATATTGAAATAGCACAGCGTTCAGCTGAAAAAGCGAACAACATATTTCTATCGGGTTTGACACATTCGTTCGGAGGAATTATTGAATTGGTTGGTGGCGACCCAATAGCGGCAAAAAGTAGCTACGAAAAAGCACTTGGGTTTCAAGCGGCAGACCATGATTACGAAGGAAGGGCTATTTCGTTCGGTGGCCTGGCACAACTGGAAGCCATTCAAGGAAATGCTGAAAAAGCATTAGTTCTTTATCATGAAGCGTTTAATTCTTTTGCTATGGTTGGAGATCGCCCTGAAGAAGCCAGAATACTTTCCGAAATAGCTGGGGTCTATGTTAATCAACAGAATCTACAGCAGTCAACAAAATATCTGGCCGACTCTATTCAAGCCTATCAGGAAGTAGGAAGTATCCGAGGTGTAGGCTTAAGTCTGATCGGATTGGGTGCTGTTCAAGTCCTTAAGAAAAACTACATCGAGGCATTGACCATTATCGCAGCAGCTGAGTTTTTTGCTGAGCAAAAAGGCATTGCCAATGTGTATTCGGGTAATTTCCAATACGCATCATATGTAAAGATAGCTAAGGAAAATGTCGCACAAGACCTCCAGGACGAAGCGGTCAAGAAAGGACGCAAACTGTCTCTTGATGAAGTGTTGGCATTGTGCTCATTGGATGGCAACGATTGATGAATAGTGTTTAGGATGTAGTCATTCTCTGTCACCAAGGATTTATTCTTAAATTTAAATATGGCTTCGCTCCTC
>JAHEMS010000399.1 GCA_024643595.1 Bacteroidota bacterium | reverse complement strand
GCTGATACGCAAGAAGACGTTGATTGGCTGTCAGCAAAATTAGTCAACCTTCGGATATTTAATGATGAAGCGGGGGTAATGAATGTAAGTGTTAAAGAGGCATTTGGCGATATCATGCTGGTGAGTCAATTCACCTTGCAAGCAAGTACAAAAAAAGGAAATCGCCCCAGTTATATGAAAGCCGCCCGGCCAGAGGTAGCAATACCTATCTATGAAAAGTTTATTCTGTCTGTCACTGCACAATTGGGCAAGCCTGTTCAAACAGGAGAATTTGGGGCCGATATGAAAGTAAGTCTGATTAATGATGGTCCGGTAACCATTATTATTGATTCCAAAAACCGGTCTTGATCCAATCAAAGAATAGCCAACACCACCATAATCATATTGGCAATAACATAAACCCCGATTACATACTTGGCCCCTAATCGGTTAATTTTTTTGGCGGTCACATCATCACCTTTGTCATGAAACTGAAGCATAATGGCGGAAACAACGAGCGTACCGAAAATTCCCAGAAAGGTGAGCGTATGGAGCGAATCCACCAACGTAAAGTGTGATGACTCCGGTAATATGGAATCAATAATATATTTATTACCTACCGTGGCAAATAAACCACCAACCGGTAATCCGAACCGTGGCTCCAGTTCTGAGGGTTTAATGGTAAAACTTATAATGGAGATGAGGAACGCGATATACATGCCAATAAATATTTTCATAAACAAGCCCCACGCATTGCGCTGGATGTCCATTTCAATCAAGAACGAAGAGAAGTTTTGAAGACTTCTGTTGGGTGCGGGATCTCCGAATCCCGTTTCATAATCATTCGTTTTTTCGTTGACCTTAAAGTTGACAATGCTCCATCCATCAATAGCTTCTTTCTTGTCATAGGTGCTTCCTTTTAAATCAGGTTTGAATACCAGGCTGCGATTATCAAATAATGTATTTTCTATTTGTACTTTCAAATGTTGCTCATCAAAAGGAAAGTCCAGTACATTCCAGCTTTCTTTCATGGCTGCTTTCATTTTCATAATCGCCCAGGTTTTCCCGTCCAGGCTATCAAGTATGATTTCAGGTTCATCAATGGATTTTGCATTAGGGATATCTAGCTGGGTGGAGAAATCAAAGTCAGGATTATCGTAAACAAACCATAACCAGAAACGCATGGTATATTCCTTATCGCGAAAGTTAATATCATGCACGCTGATGACATAGGCACCTACTTTAACGGTGTCGGGTTGTGCATGGATAATAGTCAGGGTTGACAATAACAAAAGGCAGGATATGAATATAATCTTCATGAGGTCTGATTAGGTAGCTAAAATTAGCTGAAACCTTAGATTAAAAAAACTACTCGTTTTAGTTTGGGTAAGTGATAACCATCAATACTCCACTCCAAAAAAAGTTTTGAAATCTTAGGGGCTACACAGGATGATCAAATAGAAATGAAAAGCTACCATAGGATAATAATTTTAAATTGAATTGATTTAATTCAATGTGCCGAGATTTGTGAAATGTTAAATTCACTGATAATCGGTTAGAAAAGTCAAATTCTTAGGCTAACTTAGGGTCAAATCTAATCTTATCATATGCACACTTCATTACTACTCACACACTCCGTTATCAGGTATTTCGTTTTGTTTTTTCTGATACTTTTTGTGGTTCGTGCATATCGAGGTTGGATGAATAAATCATCGTATAGTAGCATGGATGAAAAGCTTGGTTTCTGGCTTTTTATGATCACACATACCCAACTTATTTTGGGTCTTGTTCTATACTTTATAAGTCCCGCCGTTGTCTTTAGTAGTGAATCTATGAAGGATGCTACTTCCCGTTACTGGTTAGTAGAACATGAAAGCATGATGATTATTTCAATTGTGTTAATAACGGTGGCTCGAGTAACATCGAAAAAAATTACTGACGCTGCATTGAAATATAAACGGTTATTTATCTATAACGGAATAGCCTTATTGTTGATATCTATCTCAATTTTGCTAAGCGGAAGAGGTATCCTTACGATGACCTACCATTAATAATTAAGTATATAGTATAATTTATAGTATGAAGTATATTCTATTTATCGGTCTTGCGTTGGCAGCTTTAACTCTACGGGCTCAGGAAATAGATGCTCATTATGAATTGGTCAAAATGAGTAGTAATGTAAATACACTTTACCATGAAGTCTCGCCCGTGATCTCAATGGATGGAAAGGTATTATATTATTTCGTTAGTAATCATCCACAAAATACCTATGGTAAGGAGAATAGTCAGGATATATGGTTTTCAACATTGGATGATAATGGGGAGTGGTCAGTCGGAAAGCGAATGCCACCTCCGTTAAATCAAAACCGATATAACCAGGTTTTCAATGCACTGCCGGATGGTTCGCTGTTGGTACGTGGTGGAAGGGGAAAGAATTCAAAGGGATTTTCATTGGTATCACCAGGAGGGGCATGGACAGAGTTATCCGTGCCAGGATTTGCATCCATGGATAAGGGTTTATTTAATGGGGCTACCATATCTTTTGATCAAAATCATTTAATCATGTATTTCTCAGAAAAGCAGGGTAGTAAATTCAGTGATATTTACTTATCCAACCAGGAGAATGGAAAATGGTCAAGTCCATTGAAGCTTGCGATCAGTTCTACAGCAGATGATTACAGCCCTTTTTTGGCGCCCGACCAAAAGACACTTTATTTTTCAAGCGATCGGTATGCTAAGGATAAAGTAGGAGGAACCGATGTGTATAAAGTTACGCGGTTGGACGACACCTGGTTAAAGTGGTCTGAACCAGTTAATCTTGGCAGATCCATCAATACACCGTCCGGTGATGCTTATTTTTCTATTGATACACATGGAAATATTTTTACTGCGCGTTCAGGTGCACGCGTAGATGGAGGTAATTTTGATCTCTTTATATTAAAACCCCGTAATTTTAAAATATTTCTTACCGGTAATACATTTAATGAAAGTACAAAACAACCTGTGCAAGCCTCGGTAGAAATAAAGCTAAAAGAACAGCAGCCGATAGATCTTAAAACTTCTGCTAGTGGTAATTTTGAAACCCAGATTCCTGAAATAGATGACTATGTATTATCGGCATCGGCTACTGGCTTTCAACAATATACACATCGCTATAAAGTTCCTCATATTAATCGCGATACAACCATTCATGTTGACGTGTATTTGACACCATTGGCGAAACCGCTGGTACTTAGCGGGGATATCATTAATAAGAAAACGCAACAGGCTGTCAAAAATGCGAAAGTAGCAATAGCTTTTAAAGCGGACCAAAGTATTAACCATTCGCTTTTAGCCAGTGATGGTAAATATGAACAGAGTATTGCCAGTGTTGGTTGGTACCTGTTCACCACTTCTGCGGAAGGGTATATAACTTCCAATGATAGTGTTCAGGTAATAAGTGAAGAGATAACACCGGTTATTAAAAATATAGTACTTACACCCATTGAAGTGGGGTTAACGGTAAGATTAAAGAACATCTATTTCGATTTTGATAAGACGACTTTAAAATCTGAGTCTTTTGTTGAACTGAATAAGGTCGTTGAATTTTTAAAGCAAAATTCAAATGTTTCTATTGAGATATCAGGTCATACCGACAGTAAAGGATCCGATACGTATAATTTGAATCTTTCTCAAGGCAGATCGCAAGCGGTCGTTGATTACCTTATTGACCAGGGAATAGATTCGGCCAGATTACAGGCCCAGGGTTATGGAGAATCCAAACCCATTGACACCAACGACACCGACGAAGGGAGAGCAAACAATCGCAGGGTTGAATTTACGGTGCTAAAAATTTAACAACACGTTCTCACTCAAAATCCTTGTGGCACTCCTGGCAGTAATACTTTTTATTCGGGTGAATAAATAACCCGATCAAGATGGAGGTCATAATACTGGAAAGCCAGTTTTTTTTAGGTATAGCATTT
>JAHEMS010000030.1 GCA_024643595.1 Bacteroidota bacterium | reverse complement strand
TTCCGGATAATGAATACCAAAATCAACTTTCCAAATTCGCCTCCTTTGTTGAAAAGAAATAGTGTCGGATTCAAAGCGGATATTTATTGATAAAAAAAGTTTCTTGAAAAAAGATAAAGAAAACTTCATTGAAGGGGTCCTCACTTTTTCAGGATTGATCACCATTCTTGTTACGCTCGGAATCATCTGGGTTTTATTTAGCGAATCGATTACTTTTTTCTACGAGGTTTCCATCCTGGATTTTCTAACAGACACGGAATGGACTCCCCTATTTACCAATAAGCACTATGGCATTTTACCTTTACTTAGTGGCACCTTCTTAACTACGTTTATAGCCGTTATCACGGCTGTCCCTATTGGTCTATCAATTGCCATTTATTTGAGTGAGTATGCTCCAAAAGGCTTTCGGAAAAGTATTAAACCTTTGCTCGAACTTTTGGCTGCTGTTCCGACTGTAGTTTATGGTTTTTTTGCCCTTACAGTTGTTACCCCTTTCCTACAACTATTCATTCCAGGAGTGAGTACGTTTAATAGTCTTTCGGCAGGTCTGGTCATGGGCATTATGATTATCCCAATGGTTTCATCCCTCAGTGAAGATGCATTATATGCGTTGCCTAAGTCGCTACGCGAAGCATCTTATGGTATGGGAGCTACTCGTTTTCAAACCGCTTTTAAAGTGGCAGTCCCATCTGCATCATCAGGTATTCTGGTTTCAATCATATTAGCCATTGCAAGAGCCGTTGGAGAAACCATGGTAGTCGCCATTGCGGCAGGTCAGCAACCCACGCTAACTTTAGATCCGCGTCAAGGAGTAGAAACTATTACCGCTTACATTGTCCAGGTAAGTTTGGGAGATGTACAACATGGGTCCATTGAATACCGAACCATTTTCGCTGCTGGTGTTACCTTGTTTATTTTTACGTTTGCCTTGAACAATATGAGTTATTGGATTAAGAAAAAATATCAAGAACGATATGAATAAATTAGCAACCAATCGGCTCATTGATATTGGTTTCAAATACGTAGGTATTTTTTGCACCCTGTTTGGCCTTATTATGCTGGCTATTTTCATAGGATATATTCTTTTTATGGGGATTAGCAGGATTGATTGGGACTTTATGACTAACCTTCCATCAAGGAATGCCGCAAAAGCGGGCATACTAACTGCATGGACCGTAACAGTTTGGATTTTAGTACTAACCGCATTAATAGCTATTCCACTTGGCGTTTCAACCGGTGTCTACTTGCAGGAGTATGGAAAAAATAATGGGTTAGGTTCTATTATCGAAATCAACATCGCGAATCTTGCCGGTGTGCCCTCCATTATTTACGGCCTGTTAGGATTAGAAATATTTGTACGCGTTATGAACTTTGGAGGCAGTCTCCTGGCAGGCGCCTTTACGTTAGCGTTATTAATTCTTCCAATTATTATTGTGGCAACACGTGAAGCCTTAAAAGCCGTTCCCAAATCATTACGAGAAGCATCGTTCGCCATGGGCGCAACAAAATGGCAAACAGTTTGGCTCCAAACATTACCTGCAGCATCGGGTGGTATTCTAACCGGAATAATTTTAGCCTTATCAAGAGCTGTTGGAGAAACTGCTCCATTAATTGTGATTGGTGCCCTGGCTTATGTTCCATTTGTTCCAAAAAGCCCAATGGATGAATTTACTGTGTTACCCATGCAAATTTTCAATTGGATTTCGCGGCCGCAACATGAATTTTTGATCAATGGCGCAGCGGCCATCATTATCTTGTTGCTAATAACATTCCTAATGAACGCGATAGCGATTTACCTGCGAAATCGGTGGCAGAAAAAAATAAACTGGTAGGAGCATCAACTAAATGAAACATATTATTGAAGTCACAAAGGCCAATATTTATTACGGAACCAACCACGTTCTGAAAAATATTAGCATGTCCATTAATGAAAATTCAGTAACCGCGTTTATTGGTCCTTCCGGATGTGGTAAATCAACCTTATTGCGTTGCTTCAATCGCATGAATGATTACATTGATGATTTTATTAAGGAAGGTGATATCTTAATTGAAGGTAAAGATATTTATAAGAAGAAGGTACAAGTTGAAGAATTGAGGCAAAAGGTTGGGATGGTATTTCAAAAACCAAATCCTTTTCCTAAGACCATCTATGAAAACGTTGCCTATGGTCTTCGCATTCAAGGGATCAACGACAAGTCAGTCATTGATGAGCGGGTTGAAAAATCGTTGAACCGTGCTGCCTTATGGAAGGAAGTAAAAGACTCCTTGAATAAATCAGCATTATCACTTTCTGGAGGTCAGCAACAACGATTGTGCATTGCTCGCACACTAGCCGTTAAACCATCCATCATTTTAATGGATGAACCGGCTTCTGCATTGGATCCTATATCAACCGCTAAAATAGAAGAATTAATAAACGAGCTTAAAGAGCATTATACGATTGTAATCGTTACTCATAATATGCAACAGGCGGCCAGAATCAGTGATAAAACTGCATTCTTCTATCTGGGTGAATTAATTGAATATGATAAGACCAAAGATCTTTTCATTAAGCCCAAACAAAAAGTTACCGAAAACTACATTACGGGTAGATTTGGTTAACTCGCAAAAGTTAAATTGAGCACTAATTTTTTATAATGCCATGTCAAATTTAGAACCTGAACTTCAAGCGCTGCGCGAAAACCTGTTAGATATGTTGGCTCTGGTAACAAACCAACTAGCCAAATGTAAAAAGGCGATATCGAAATTAGATGCTGAAATTGCACTGGAAGTCATTGAATCTGAAAAGCGTGTAAATCAATTGGAGCTATATATAGATCGGGATTGTGAAAACATACTGGCTTTATATAATCCCGTAGCATCCGATTTACGATTTGTTTTGTCGTGTTTAAAAATCAGTAACGATCTGGAACGTATTGGGGACAACGCAAAAGGATTCGCTAAAGTACTCGTGACGAATTTAGAAAAAGCGAGTATACCTTTTATTGAAGATTTCAATCTGATTAAAATGCTGGAAGTATCCATCAGTATGTTAGATGAAATGACTGAGGCGATTAAAAACGAAGACACAAAGCTTGCGAAAAAAGCCTTTAAACACGATGACAAACTTGACGAGCACGACAAGAACGCTTTACTAATTGCGGAAAAACTGGTCAAAGAAAACCCAAAATCAATTGAGTCAATATTGAAATTATTTTCAATAACCCGTAGACTTGAACGCGTTGGTGATTTAACGAAAAATATAGCCGAGGAAATCGTTTTTTATATTGACGCCAAAGTATTAAAACATAAAAGAAATAAAATTTGATCTACATTCCAGCATTGATTCTTTTATGCTGATTTAGAGACATATAACTTTTGATAATATTCCTCCAACATTCTCTTTACAGCGAACTGGTCTTTGGTCGAAAGTATACTTTGCTTCATCATTTCGATCCACTTGTTGCGCTGGTTATAGTAGGTAGGCAACACTTCATTAAGCAACACTTTATACATGGCTTTTTGATCGTGTGCATCCAACTTTTCTTCATTTTTGTTTTCATACCCGTTGCCAATCTGCCATCCATTCACTCCATGCTGACATGCCTCTGGCCACCAGCCATCAAGGGTACTTAAATTCAGTGCACCGTTCATGGCCGCCTTCATTCCAGAAGTACCGCTTGCTTCCTGCGGCCTTCTGGGATTATTCAACCAAACATCACTTCCTCGCACCAACATCGAACCAATGGTCATATCATAATTTTCCAGGAACACCACCGAATTAGGATACTCCTTTGTCAATGCCACAATGTTTTCCACGATCTCTTTACCTCGGTCGTCAAGCGGATGCGCTTTACCTGAAAAAATGATTTGTAATTTCCCAGTCCTGAATAAAGAATCAATCTTAGGCCTGTCACTGAAAATAAAATCACTTCGTTTATATGGCACCGCTCTTCGCGAGAAACCTATTAATAGCGAATCTTCATTTAATTGAACTCCGGTTCGGTCTTTAACAAAGGCAAGAAGTTTTCTTTTATTTTCCATGTGAGGACCCCACACGTCGGTACCATTTACCGCAGCATCGATCATACGATTATCAACCCATGTAGGCAAATGGATAGCATTGGTAATCCCTACAATCTCGGACTTATCTTTAACTTTTTTCCACATGTTATTTGCTGTAACCGCATGTAACTGCGCTACTGCATTTGAATTCCGGGATAGACGAAGCGCCCCTACCGTCATGTTAAAAGGTGCACCACCCAGTTGTTTTAACTGCTTCTTACTGAAACTTCCATTATCGGCTCCCATATACAGCAACCGATCAATATAATGTGATTCATTACCCTGCACTACCGGTGTGTGCGTGGTGAACACTATTTCGTTCCGTGTAGCGGCAAAAGCTTCTTCATATGTTTTGCCTCCCTCCAGTTTTTCTCGCATCAACTCAAAGCCTGCAAATAAGGCATGCCCTTCGTTGAAATGGTATACATCAGTCTTGATGCCCAGCGCTCGCAGCGCCTTTACACCACCAATTCCCAACACCATTTCCTGTGCAATACGTTCTTCACCAAACCAACCATATAGTTGACCACAAATCCAGCTATCTTCATTGCCCGGCACATCGGTGTCGAGCAAATAGATCGGTGCATTTCCAAAATTATCGCACAACCACACCTTACATTTTACTTCCCTATTGCGAATGGTAACAGAGACAGTTACCCCGGTATCTTTTAAAAAATCATACTTATAGATAGGATAAGTGTCCAGCACTTTACCTTTCTCAGTTATTCGCTGATCGGTGTATCCTTGCTTCCACTTGAGTCCAATTCCTACCATGGGGTAATCGTGATCTTTGGCCCCTTTGAGGTAATCACCCGCCAGAATTCCTAATCCGCCGGCATACATTTTAAAGTCGCTTTGCAAGGCATACTCCATACAAAAATAGGCTACCCTCGGTAAGTTGGTTTTTGCTTGTTCCATAGAATATTAATTATTGATATAAGATCGATTCCAGAATATTACAGAAACGCAAAGATGTTAAATTTTCCGGGAACCCATAAGAGAAATTTCAACCCGATCACCCACTTTATAATTATCAGAAGAAGTGGCAACCCAAATGGTCATTTGCCGATAGGTAACTTTCAACTCGTATAGATTACCGCAAAACCGCACCTCAGCTATATGAAAACGATTAGCAACTTTACTTTTTCTTATTCGGAATTCTTCCGGCCGCACCAACCTGGTGGTGGAAGCATGATTAATACCAACTGTGTTTTGTTGTCGTGATGTAAGACGATTGTAGTTGCCAAATAAGCCAGCTACATATTCATTAACAGGCTCATAGTAAATCTTTTTTGAACTTCCATGTTGAATGACACGACCTTCTTTTAACACAAGGATATCATCAGCCCAAGCCAATGTATCAGCAGGATCGTGAGAAACCATGATACAACTAATCCGTAATTTTCTGCCGATATCATCCACTACGTTTTTTAATATCCCCTTCAACACCATATCCAGATTAGTGAAAGGTTCGTCCAATAAAAGAAGAGCAGGTTTACCAATTAGCAATCGGGCTATCGCGATGCGTTGCTTTTCTCCACCTGAAAGCTGATCTGTTTTACGGTTCAACAAGTGATCAATCCGGCAAACCGAAAATATAGAAGCCGCCTCTTTTGGTGTGAGATTGTTGGCGTACTCAAGTATTTGTTCTACACGCAGAAATTTTTGTAGCTCGAAATGTTGCGAAAGATAGGCAATGCGTGAATGGCCAGGGACCAATTCATCTTTTGGGCCGGCTATTTCTTCTCCTTCAAAAATAACTTTGCCAGAATCTGGCTGTATCAAGCCGGCGATTACTTTCAACAGGGTACTTTTACCTGACCCGGTTTCTCCGGCAACCACCAGTTTCTGAAACTTCTTTTGGGCAAAACTGATATTATTGAGAATCAAGCCTTCGCTCCCCTCCTTACTGATATTTGAAATGTTTAATAGGGTCACACTCAATGATCTTTACAATTAACGTTCAGGAATAGAATTGCGATGTTTAATAGGGTTCCATTACTTTCCAGAGATGATTAAATTCCTTCAGATATGATTTTATCAACCCGGCTTCTTTACTGAGCAATATGTTTTCATAATTAAATTTAGCAGCGCTGCGTGTCCAGTTGTAACTGCCCGTGATGATCGCCTTTTCGTCACTCACCATAAATTTATGATGCATGTGATTGGGTGTGTTGTCCATTTTTACAGAAATACCAGCACGTGCAATTTGCTCTATATCAGATCCTTCATCGAACGACTTATCATTGTCAGTAATAATACGTATTTGCGTGCCCCGCTTGTGTGAGGTTAGAATAGCATTTGTAATTAAATCATCACTGATGGTAAAGACGCAGATATTAAGTTGATTGACCGCCAAATTAATTTGATTGATAATGGCCGTACGACATGCGTCACCTGGACTAAAATACACATCAGAGGCCACTTTTGGTTCTGGGATCAGTAAGGCGCTATTGGCGGCTTTAACCCACTCCAGTATAAAGTTAAAGTTTCCGGCATTTACTTTTTCATTGGCCAGATCATAGATTTTACTTCGTAGAAAGTTTAACTGATGTTCATCGAAGGCATGCTGGCTGATCAATGCCTTGAGTGACTTTCGTTCAGATTTTGACAAGATTTCGTCTGCTATGCTCAGACGCAGGTGTTCTATTATTTCATCCATAGACCTGAGATTATATCGTAAGATACAAACCCATTTTTCAAATAAAAACGGAACAAATGAGAAATGAAAAAAGTAATATCTTTGCGCCCTTATTTTAAAAACAATGATTTCAGTAGACGCAATTACAGTAGAATTTAATGGGTCAGCACTTTTTAGTAACATCACCTTTAATATCAATGAAAATGACCGCATTGCCCTTATGGGTAAAAACGGGGCAGGAAAATCGACTTTATTAAAAATTATAGCAGGTGTTAACAAGCCTACCCGGGGTAAAGTGTCTGCGCCAAAAGATGCCATTATCGCCTATCTGCCGCAGCATTTACTGACGGAAGATGACTGCTCTGTTTTTGAAGAAACGGCGAAAGCGTTTTCTAAAATTCTGAATATGAAAAAGCTGATGGACGAACTTAACCATCAGCTGGAAACACGCACGGATTATGAATCGGATGAATACTCAAAAATTATAGAACAGGTATCTGAACTCAGCGAAAAATATTATTCGATCGAAGAAATCAACTATGATGCGGAAATAGAAAAGACCCTGATGGGCTTAGGATTTCTACGGAGTGATTTTACAAGGTCCACCAAAGAGTTTAGCGGAGGATGGCGCATGCGTATTGAACTCGCCAAGATTTTGTTACAGAAACCGGATCTTATCTTACTGGATGAGCCAACCAATCATTTGGATATCGAATCCGTGCAATGGTTAGAAGAATTTTTAAAGACGAGCGCTAAAGCGGTAATCGTAATCAGTCACGATAAAATGTTTGTCGATAATCTGACCAACCGAACCATTGAAGTAACGATGGGTCGAATTTACGATTACAAAACCAACTACTCGCACTATCTTCAATTGCGTAAGGAAAGGCGTGAACAGCAACAAAAGCACTTTGACGATCAGCAGAAAGAGATTGCCGATATCCAGGGGTTTATCGACCGTTTCAAAGGCACGTATTCAAAAACCCTTCAAGTGCAGTCGCGAGTGAAGATGTTGGAAAAAATTGAGATCGTTCAGGTTGATGAATTGGATACCTCATCATTGAATCTAAAGTTCCCTCCTGCTCCACGGTCAGGAAATTATCCAGTGATTACTGATGGGCTAAGCAAATCCTATGGTGATCACGTGGTCTTTAAAGATGCGTCATTGACCATTGCCCGAGGCGAGAAAATAGCCTTTGTCGGAAAAAACGGTGAAGGTAAGTCTACCATGATTAAAGCCATCATGGGCGAGATTGACTTTGAAGGCAAAATGCAATTAGGGCATAATTCGATGATCGGATATTTTGCTCAAAATGAAGCTTCAAAGTTGGATGAGACATTAACGGTCTTTGATACTATCGATCAGGTTGCTTTCGGAGATATACGTACCAAAATAAAAGACATGTTGGGTGCTTTTATGTTCAGTGGTGATAATATAGACAAGAAAGTAAAAGTACTTTCCGGTGGAGAGAAGACACGACTCGCCATGCTGAAGTTATTGTTGCAACCAGTGAATCTGCTCATCCTTGATGAACCTACCAATCACCTTGATATCAAAACCAAGGAAATTCTGAAAGACGCATTGCTCGCTTTTGACGGTACGTTGATCCTGGTCTCCCACGATCGTGATTTTCTGGACGGCCTCGCTAAAAAAGTCTTTGAATTCGGAAACAAACGTGTTAGAGAACACTTCGAAGATATCAATGGCTTCCTTCGCAACAAAAAGATTGAAAATCTTAAGGAGATTGAGCGATCTGCTGTGAAATAATACATTGGTGTTTAACCTCTCTATATTATTCTTTCCTACTGATTAGTAGATCAACGAACTATAAATTAATTCCGGTATCGTTGGAGATCACATTAAGCATAGCTACCACTTCCACATTGAGAGGAATGCCTTGCTTCATTCTTATCTGATAAGCCCTTCTTTCGGGATCTCCCGGAATCAATACTTCGCCACTATTGCCTGGTTGAGGTTTTGTGCTACGCATCGTGCGAATCCATTCATCGATTGATAACTTGAATTCCATCATATCCCTGAAGCCTTCAATATCCAGGGCTCCAAAAAAATGCCCGATTCCTTTGCCTACTTCTCTTTCCATCGCTGGAACATGAATGGCAAAAGGAGGAACAAAAGGACCCCAGTTAGCACCACTAAGTACTCCTGTTAGTATATCAACCATGCTGGCTAGACAATACCCCTTATGACCACTTCCATCTTCGTTCGAACCTAACGGCAATAAAGCGCCACCATCAATCATATCTGCCGGATTGTTAGTACTGTTTCCATTCTTATCAAGACACCAACCTATGGGTACGGTCGCGCCTTTACGCTTAGCGATTTCAACCTTTCCATAGGGTACAGTACTCGTTGCAAAATCAATTACTATCGGTGGTTCCTCAAAACCCGGAAATGCAATGGCAATAGGATTGGTCCCCAACATTTTTTCTGCTCCTGAAAAGGGCACTACCCCCTTAGTCGTATTGGTCATTGACAACCCAATCAATTCATCCTTCAAAGCCATCACGGGATAATAGCCTGCCGCACCATAATGGTTGGTATTACAAACACTAATCCATCCAGAACCGTGTAATTTTGCTTTTTCCATGGCCAGCTGCATACACTTTGGACCAATCACAAGTCCAAGACCATTGTCTCCATCAACAGTAGCTACGCTTCCTTTTTCACGAATAATCTTTAGCTGCGGACGTGAATTGATACGACCGTTTTTCAAAAGATCGTAATACGTTTTAAGGCGGGCCACACCATGAGAATCAATACCATGTTCATCGCTGTAGGCTAACACATCCGCGGCGAGAGAAGCATCTCCTGGAGGCACATCAAAATATTCAAAAACCCTGGTTGTAAATTCCCTAAGGTGCTTTGCGCTAAAAACAATATCCTTTAATGAGTTATCCATCCGTGAACGCTACTTTATTCATTCCAAAATAAATGATGACCCTTCCTGTATATTAAATATCATAATAATTAATAGATATTTCATTGAGACCTTACCACTTTGAAGATTCGAACATACTTTCTTAACTTGATAAAGTGTGTAGACTTCACTTCTTTCTATTAACCATACTAATTTGGTCCTGCATGATTCAAAAACAAACCTATGAATATGCGGATGGAAGCGCCAATCGCTACCTCCTCTCTCAAACAGCATTAAGCTACATCCCGATAACTCCTGCAGAAAGCTCAACTGGCTTGTATATTGGTGGTGAATCAAAAACCGTACTAGTTACGCCCGATCAATTTATTGAGCTAAAAAGCATATTTGACAATGCCCTTGACAACACATCCATACACATACCGGATCGTATGAAAACAAGTGGTCTGATTACCAAAATCGAAGCTGGTAACAAAAAACAATGTATCCTAAGACCCAATTGTACTGAAATGAAAGAAATTGAAGAAAAATTAAAAGACACCCTAAACAAAGAACCTTATTGATAAGGCTCGTTCATTTGATTTGTATGAACTATAGCCATTTTTTCCTTCTAAAATAAATAATCATACCAGCCAGTATTAAGATCATGATTCCCCAAATCATAAAATAACCATACCTCCACTTCAACTCAGGCATATGATCGAAATTCATTCCATAAATTCCAGCTATGAATGTGAGTGGAATAAAGATGGTGGCCACTGTGGTAAGCACTTTCATCGTCTCATTCATCTTTTGACTCAAGGATGAGAAGTATATATTGGTCAGACTTTCCAGAGCCGTGTAAGTAGCGTGTGCTTCTTCAATCGCATTAGAACAACTGTTTTTTAAATCGCGAAAATACTTACGATTCCTCTTCCCGATATAATGGGTTCTGTCTTTTAAAATATTGGTAAGCGCCTCTTTAAAGGGGGCGAGCGACTTCTTAATTTTATCCACTTCCTTTTTATTCTTCTCAATGAGAAGCAGCGTAGATTGTCTGGGATTAGTGAGTGTTTCCTTCTCAATTAGTGCAACTTCCTGATTGATCGAATCCAGTGTTTCAAAGTAATTATCTAAAATGGCATCAAGCAGCTGAGACAAAAGGAAATCACAATCGCGTTTTCTGATCAACCCCAAATTTTCGCGTAATTTATTTCTGATATGATCAAAATGATCACCGACTTCTTCTTGAAAGGAAGTCACATAATTTTTTCCGAGAACGAAGGAAAGTTGTTCGATTTTAAGTTGATGATCTTTATCCTTTAGAATGGATTTAACGCTAAAAAAAATATAATCATCATAATCATCCACTTTTGGCCGTTGGGTAGTGTCTACCACCTGTCGTACCGTCAACCGCTCCAGGTTCAATACCTTACCTATATGCTCAATAAGATCCACGTCATGAATGCCATACACATTTAACCAATGATTACTTTCCGGATTAGTTGGATCAATGGAAATGCAATCATCAATGCCTTCCTTTTCAACACACGACGCTTCATTATACGTGAATAACTGAAGCTTGACCTCCTCCATTTTTTTCTCGCCAATGAAGGTTAATTCACTCCTGGCTTTCGCATCACTTTTAACTTTGGAATAGAAATTAAAATTAATTCCTGTTATGCCCCCGGCTATTTGGGTAAGCGATCGAAGACTTTTAAGAAGAATCTCATCTGGCTTTTTAAGAGCCTGAATAATATTCTCCGGTTTGAATGGCTCCAGCAACTTTTCAGGTTTGAAATTATTTCCTGATTCTTTTTCCATTTTACAATACTTTATTTCACTGATAGAATGTAAATTAATAGGATTATTCGACGTAAATATCTAATTCATAACTACGATACTTTAATTTTAAAAGAATAATTAACAAGCTTTGATTGAATAGCTTGCGACAATTGCAAATAGGTCTGCTGGTTACTTAAAACTTCCGTTGTCCACGTCTTTTATGAACTGAATAACACCAGGGAAATAATATTCCTGGTCATCCCACATGGATAAGTGACTGCCATTAGGACACAATAAAAATCTTCCGCTTTTTACCTGAGTCGACATCCACTCCATGTGCCTGGGGTCCATCGTATCATTGGTGGCACCAATGGTAAGCGTTGGCACAATAAGTTCTGGTAGACGGGATTTTATGTCCCACGTCTCCAATACTCCTGAAATACCAAATTCACTGGGCCCTTGCATTAAAGTGTATATATCGGCATTAAGATGTTTAAAGGTCCTGTTAATTGGATCGGGCCATTCCGACGCCGGTAAACGTAACAAGTGCTGTTCATAAAAATTAGGAATCAGCAACTCCATATATCGGGGATTAGCGAAATCTTGCTTAGCTTCTAATTCCCTTACTTCGGCAAGCACCCCTGGATCCATTTGCCTGGCGAGCACCTCATTGGCATAACGGCCGTAGTCCGGAGCACTTGCCATCATGTTGCTGATGATTAATCCTTTCAGATTTTGCTGATACTTAAGAGCATATTCCATAGCCAGTATGCCTCCCCACGAACTTCCCAGTAAATAGAAATTACTATTATCCAGACCAAGCGCCTTACGTACTTCTTCAACTTCTTCTACAAACCGTTCAGTCTTCCATAAACTGGTGTCAGTAGGCTGATCACTGTAATAGGAACCGAGTTGATCATAAAAATAATATTCAATGCCCTCTTTTGGGAAATAACTGTCGAAGGATTCAAAGTATTCATGCGTGAGTGACGGCCCCCCATGAAGCAGCAACACTTTGATGTTAGGATTATTTCCGATTCGCTTTGTCCAGACTTTATATTTACCATCATGGATAGGAATCATTTTTATTCCACCACTCTTTACACCAGTCTCCCTGAGATCGTAATAGTTTACAGAAGCTGGTACTTGATTGCTCTCGGTATTTCGTTGTGAACATGAGATAATAGTCAAAACAAAGAAAGCAATGGCATATTTCATAGTCATTAATTGAGGTTGTCGAATTTAATATTTCGCTGTTGTCAGATTAATTCACATTTGCTTTTCTTACTGCTGCCACTTCATCAGGTGTAACCGCTTCTGCCCGGTTACCAAATGTTCCGCGTATATAGGAAAGTACCTCTGCAATCTGCTGATCAGAAAGGAAAGCATGTGATGGCATTGCATTGTTAAAAGTCTCACCATTGATGACCATTGGCTCACTGAGTCCGTTCAGAATTATTTTAATCACAGGCTCTTTATCGCCGGTTACGATATTAACTCCTGCTAGTGGTGGATTCATACCGGGTGCACCTTTGCCGTTATTCATATGGCACTGAACACAAAATTTATCATAAACCCTCTTTCCTGCCATTAATTCGCCTGGAACGGGTTCCGGATTTTCAAGAGCAATAGGTTGGTACAAACTTTTGTCAATAGGTACAGGCATTTCATCGGGATAGTATATAATGCGCCAGACACGACCGTGTTGTGAGTCAGAAATGTAAAGAGAGCCGTCCGGACCTTCAGCTAATCCGCAGGGACGGAAGAAGGCATTACCCGGATTGGTAATTGCTGGTTGGCCAATAAAACCATCTGCAAAAACTTCCCATTGCCCCGAAGGTTTGCCATCTTTCAAAGGAACAAATACGACTTTATAACCCTGCTGTTTATTCCCTAACCGATTCCAGCTTCCATGAAAAGCAATGAAAGCCCCGTGCTTATACTTTTCCGGGAACATATCTCCCTGATAAATTAAAATATCGTTTGGTGCCCAGTGACCTGGAAAGCCCAGTAAAGGATCTTTTGCATTCTCACACCGATCCGCTTTCATACCATCGCCACCATATTCTGGATTCATCAGTTTTTTGCCCTGTTGATGGTCGTAATAACAATAGGGCCATCCCATGTCGTCTCCTTCTTCCAGGTCAAAAAATATCTCGGAAGGCAGTTCAAGATTTTGCTCTTCGGTATAAATGGCTGGCCAATAATTGTGCAAGTCATCACGACCATGTTGCATAGCATACAATCGATCAACGTCCTTGTTCCAGGTCAACGCTACCGCGTTACGGATACCCGTTGCATAGCGGTGGGCAAGGTCTTGTTTTTGATTCAATGTATTATCGTCAAACTTCCAGATTCCTGCTCGTGTTTCAAGTTCTACGCATGGATCATCGCCACGCGAATTGGGCGAACGCAATTCAATTTCGCAGTCATTACTTAATGATCCTACATTCACGTAGAGTCCACCTTTATTATCAAAAGTGAATGGTTTCTCCATGTGACCTTTCCCATCAACGAGATCCACAATGGTATCCAGTTCTTCAGCAGGAAGTAATTCGCCTTCCGTCATTTTAGAACGATACACATGCGTACGATCTGAATAATAGAGATAGCCATTATGGATTTCTATTCCTGTTCCATTTACCGTTGAATACCCTTTCATGATGTCTGCCCTGCCATCACCAGTAGTATCACGTAAAGCAACGATGCCTTTGCCATCTCCATTCAGCGCCCTGAGATGAAGGTAAACATCACCATTGCTGTTTATAGCCATGTGCCTTCCCCTACCCAGTGTGTCTACCACCACCACAGCCCCAAATTTTTCAGGAAGAGAAATTCCGCCATTGTTTAAATCAGGAACCAGGGATTGCTTTTTTGATTGACTACAACCGGTTATTATAAATAGGGAGATGACTATAATGTTAATTTTATTAAACATGGGTGGATGGTTTTAGGTGAGTCCAATATAATAATTACTTCATTCGCCTGAAACTGATTATTACAGTATCGTTTATTCAATGTATAGCAAGGTATTTGGCATCACTGAATTTGTTTTGCTTTCTCTACATTCACCATTATTCCATCCACGGACTGGTCCGAGTAAATGACCGCTTCAGAGGAATGCATCGTATGTTCTTTTGATGGATTTAAAATTTTCAACTTCACTGTGTGCTTACCTTTTGGGATCTGATACTTCCAGGCAAATTCATGTCGTCTTGTGGTGAAATTGACAGGCAATTGCGGCCTTTCAATAACTTCGTCATCAAGATAAAGTTCAGTATTGAAAACGTAGTCACTGGTATTCGCCCACGGTGAGGCATTACCTTTCAAAACAAAACCGGTACCTTCAAAATCAAAACTAATTTCATCTTTCGCTTCCGACCAATTGACTGGAATCTTATTGATGGGATAAAGTCCTTCGAAACTTTTCTCAAACTTAACGGCAACGGGTTGTTCGATGGGTAGTGTTATCATGTCACCCTCAATCTTCCCACCATGATTCTCAATATTTTGCAAGGCATGCTTGAATCCAATGCCATACACATCATTCAACGAAATGGTGGTGTACTTAAAATCAATATCCTCTGCCTCCTTCAGCCCCATCTTCCAATAGGCCGGAAGATTTTTATAACCGATGATTGTGCCCAAGATTCCCCCTGCTGACGATGGATTACAGTCAGCATCCTGTCCTGTGCGGGTTGCGA
>JAHEMS010000029.1 GCA_024643595.1 Bacteroidota bacterium | reverse complement strand
CTTCTGGCACAAATCCACAATAACGTGAGTCTAAAGAATTGTGTCGATTATCACCCATCATGAAGTAGTAATTCTGCCGAAAAGTATATTCGGTTATCTCTTTACCATCGATAGTGAGTTTTCCCTCTTCAATTTTCGCGTCTTTGTTATGGTCATAGTCAAGAATCACAGATCCATAAAAGGCTAAGGTTGAATCATTTACAGGTATACTCATTCCTTCTTTCGGAATGGTGAGTGGGCCATAATTATCACCATTCCAGGGCGCATATTTCGTGCCCGGAAAAGTTCTTGCGCCTTCTCCAGTTCTGTAATCATCAACAACGGAAGTTATAAATGGAAGGGTTTTCAATTCATCGACTTTTGATTTAGTTAAAAACATCTGATAAACCACTTTATCATTTTCGGGTCGTTCCAAATACCGGTAATCATCAGGGTCGAGCCCGAGCCTTTCAAAATTGCGCTCGTTAATTTCATCCTTAGCAGTAATTAAGTAGCTAAACTGCATCTCAGAAGGGTTACTTAATGGTTGGTTATTAATGAGAACTTGTTTGTCTTTAATCTCAAGAACATCACCAGCAACGGCCACACAACGCTTGATATAGTTTGTTTTTAAATCTATCGGGTAATCAATCCCATCATTTAGATATTTCGGTGGGACATTAAATACCACCACATCCTCTCTTTTTACTTTGCTAATGCCAGGAAGTCGGTAGGTGGGAAGTTGAACCCAATCCAAATATGACGGTATATCGGTAAACCATATCTTTTGATGGGTCAGTGGAATTTGCAATGGTGTCCGCGGTGTGCGTGTTCCATAATGAAACTTGCTTACAAACAAAAAGTCGCCAACCAACATGGAGTTTTCCATGGAAGGAGTGGGGATCGTATATGCTTCCATAATCAGCCATCGAATAAGTGTAGCGGCAACAACAGCAAACAAGATAGCGTCCCACCATTCGCGTAAGGCTGATTTAGGTTTATTTTTTTCTTGTGTTTTTTTCTCCCAAAACTTCCAATTCATAAAGTATTCATATTAAAAATCTGGCAAATAAAATGATTTTTGAGTTACAAAGGGTTACAACTGTAAAAAATCATCCATAGTATATATCCCTTTTTTTCCTGCCAGCCATTCGGCCACCAGAACAGCACCCAATGCAAAACCCTCTCGGGAATGTGCAGTGTGTTTAATTTCTATATCGTCCACGTCAGATTTGTACTTAACCACGTGTGTTCCCGGAGTAGGGTCTTCCCGGAATGAGTTAATAACGAGTTTGGAGGGGTCTTTTGTTGCACCAAGCACCCATTCTGTTTTGCTTTTGAGATGCTTAATGACACCCTCAGCCAGCGTAATGGCGGTACCACTAGGGGCATCTTTCTTTTGTGTGTGGTGAGTTTCATCGATCGTTACTTCGTATTGACTTTGCCTCGCCATCAATTTCGAAAGGAATTCATTCAACTTGAAGAATAAATTTACACCAAGACTAAAATTAGATGAGTACAAAAATGCTCCATTTTTATTCCGACAATGTTCTTCTATTTCACTTTTATATTGCAGCCAGCCGGTTGTACCGCAAACTACAGGGATTCCTTTGGTAAAGCAGGTTTTCAAATTAGAAACAGCGGCTTCCGGCTGCGTAAATTCAATAGCAACATCGGCCGGTTTGTCAAATTGCACGAAATTATCACCGACATCAATTCGGCCAACAATTTCATGACCTCGCGACTGGGCAATCTTTTCAATGGTCTTACCCATTTTTCCATAGCCAATCAAAACTATCTTCATTTTACCTTTTTATTAACTCAATAATTACGCTAGAACCTGATCTTTAATGATAGACCGGAGTTGCGTCCCGTCATCATTGAGTTTTCCATCAAGGGTTCAATACTCACTTGCATCTTTGGATTAATTTCAAATTCCTTAAGATGGGCATCAACATGGGCATCTACCATTTGCAGGATATACCAAAGACCATTCATGATTATAAAAAAATCTCTTTCTCTTCTCGTTTTATCAACTATTGTGCGTAGTTGATCTTCTGTTAAACCACTTGGGCTAAGTCCTCCGGTAGGGGACTCATTGATTAAATAGAAAAGCTCTCCTTTGTACTTTATATTTAACTGATTATAAAAGTTTGCAATGTAAATTAACGTGCCAAAACCACCATACACCAGAGGCATCTTCCAGTACTTTTTATTGTAGAACTGACCAGAACCTGGAAGGATTGCGGAAAAGAGTAAAGCCTTACGGGGATCATAACGCTTTGTGTAGGACTCGATTTCGACAACTTGTCCATCATTTTTAATAAAGGTCGTGTCAGCTGATTCAGACTTTTTGGTTGCCAGGGAGTCTTTCTTGATTTCTTGTGATCTGCCAACTTCTGCTGTCAGCAGAATAATTAATCCAAGAAATAAGGAAGCACGCATTTTAGACTTTTAGGATGTCCAGAATTCGATTGAGGTCTTCTACAGAAAGAAAGGGGATGCGGATTTCTCCTTTCGCTCCATCACTCTTCACATTAACTTTCGTGCCAAAATGTGAAGAAAGGTTGGACTGTAATTGAGATATTTCCTTTGAATGAGAAGAAGTTGTACCTGTTTTTATAGGTTGTTCTTTTTTATCAGACGTTAATTGTCGTGCCAGTTCCTCAACCTTTCTGACGGAAAGATCTTCAGAAAGAGTTTTTTTGAAAATATAAAGCTGGGATTCAGTATTCTCAATATTAATGATGGCGCGTGCATGGCCCATTGAAAGGCGATTGTCTCGTAACGCGATTTGAATATCGGGGGGTAATTTCAGCAAACGAAGATAATTTGTGACGGTAGATCGATTTTTGCCTACTCTATCGCCAAGTTCTTCTTGTTTCAGATTACATTCGGATATAAGTCGTTGATAACTCAACGCTACCTCTATGGGATTTAGGTTTTCACGCTGGATATTTTCAATCAGGGACATCTCCAGCATCTGCTGATCATCGGCTAGTCTGATGTAGGCTGGTATCGATGTTAATCCTGCGAGTTTTGATGCTTGAAATCTACGCTCACCTGAAATTAACTGATACTGGTGATGCGCCATTTTACGTACAGTAATTGGCTGGATGATACCATGAACTTTAATTGATTCAGCCAGTTCATTTAATGCTTCCTGATCGAAATATTGCCTGGGTTGGAAGGGGTTGGTCTCAATTTCACTTAAAGGAATTTCATTGAGATTTTCATGTGCTGTATTAGAGAACGAGCAAACAGGATTGGTTACATCTACTTCCAGCTTTTCGTCATCCGGAGTGTCACTTAACAAGGCACTCAATCCTCTTCCCAATGCTTTTTTCTTACTCATTTTGACATGCCGTTTTTATCCAAAATTTCATGAGCCAGGTTAAGATAACTGATTGCTCCTTTGCTTTCAGCATCATGAACAATTACAGGTAATCCAAAGCTGGGTGATTCACTCAATTTCACATTCCGTGGAATAATCGTTTTGAATGCAATATTTTTAAAGTGTGTCCTTACTTCTTCAACAACCTGGTTTCCCAGGGATGTACGTGAATCATACAAAGTAAGGAGTATACCTTCAATTTCAAGTTTCGGATTCAATCGGGTTTGAATGATTTTAATGGTGTTTAATAATTTACCCAGGCCCTCCAACGCAAAATATTCACATTGAACCGGGATCATCACTGAATCTGCGGCTGTCAATGAGTTGATCGTAATCAATCCAAGAGAGGGAGAGCAGTCAATGATGATAAAATCATATTGATCCTTTATTTTGGCCAGTGCCAGTTTCATTTTTTCTTCACGGTGTTCAATATTCACCATTTCTACTTCTGCTCCCACAAGATCAATGTGAGAAGGTAGAACGTGAAGGTATTTAAGCTCATTTTTCACAATCACATCGGCAGGGTTTACGCCGTCCACCATGCACTCATATATTCCCCGTTTAACATCTTTTGGATTTACGCCCAGGCCAGAAGTTGAGTTTGCCTGCGGATCAGCATCTACAAGCAAGGTTTTACACTCCAATACCGCCAAACTTGCCGCCAGGTTGATTGCCGTAGTGGTTTTGCCTACTCCTCCTTTTTGATTCGCTATGGCGATTATCTTTCCCATTTTAAGGACAGTGATTGTTAGATAAAAAAATAACCCCGACATAATCGGGGCTACAAATATAGGGTAATGTACGGACGAACCAACGTACAATAATTTCGAAATTTAGGCGGTTTTGAGCCTGCTTACTTCTTTTTGGATGCTTTTCGGGCCTCTTCACTCGCTTTCATCGCCTGTTCCAATTTGCTCATAAAACTGGATTTTTTACCGGCTCCACCGCCAGCCAACATTTTCTTTTTATGATCTTCCATTACCGCTTTAATCTTGTCTTCATCCACGAAGCGTTTAATAATGGCCTGCTGCCCGAATGTGACAAGGTTTGACACGAAATAGTAAAAACTTAGTCCGGCAGAAAAACTATTAAGAATAAACATGAAAAAGACCGGCATAAGATATGACATCGACTTCATTGGTCCGGTCACTGAACTGAGCTGATTATTTTGCCATTGGTAGATTAAGGTCGAGGCAGTCATTAACAGCACGAATAAACTCACATGGCTACCATAGAAAGGAATAGTGAAAGGAAGATTGACAATCGAGTCGTAGGTTGATAAATCTTCTGCCCACAAAAATGGTTGTTGCCTTAACTCAATAGAAACTGGAAAGAAAGAGAACATGGCAAACAGGATTGGCATTTGTAATAATAGAGGAATACAACCACTAAAGGGATTCACGCCAGCCTGTTGATATAACTTCATCTGATCTTGTTGATTCTGAGCCATGTTTTCACCATTCTTCTCCTTAATGAGGTCCAATTCTGGCTTCAGTAATTTCATTTTTGCCATGCCGAGATAGGACTTATAGGACAATGGCAGCAAAAGAAGTTTTACAAATAAAACCAGCAACACAATGATGATCCCATAGCTGCTGATTGAACCTTCCAGGAAGTTAAATATTGGGATGATAACAAATTTGTTGATCCAAAGCATAGGAGGCCATCCTAAACTTAAGTTCCTCGAAAATCCATTGGTTACATCGGAGAGAAGTTTGTAGTCATTGGGGCCAAAGTAATATTGAAATGATGCTTTTCTTGAAGCCACATCATCATTTGGAATATAGAGTTCTACATTTGCGTCTTTTACAACGCTGGTATCATTCACGTTGGCGAATGTTTTGACTTCACCTCCCGCGAAGGAGTTCTTGGCTATAATCGATGAAATAAAGAATTTCTGACGAATGGCAATCCATTTTACTGGTCCCAAGGCATCGGTTTCAAGATCACTGGAAGATTCTGATAAGCCGCTAAAAGATCCGTCAACATCATAGTAATTGATCGTGGTTTTATTCCGACTATCAGGCATTGCTTTTTCCTGCAGGGCAATTTTGTTATTCCAGCGGTAAGTAAGATTTTTTCCGCTTAATTGAATTCCGCTGGTTTGTATTTCATATCCTATTTTATATCCGCCAGGAGGAATGGCGTATATATGTTTGATATAACTATGTTCACCAATATTTGCAGTCAGGGTGACAAGGGTGGTGTCTGCATTCTTGGAGGATGTAACTTTATAATAGAGTTTATATAGATCAATCTCTTTGCCTTCATAATTGGCAATCAATGAGAAGGTATTGTTTCCATCCTTTGCCAGAAACAATGGTTTTTGCCAATACGTTTTGAAATTCTTGAGTTGAATTTCTTTTAATGAACCCCTGTTTGATAGGATGAGGCGTAAGTCACTATTTTGAACCGTGGTTTCTTCTTCTTTGCCTGAAGTAAAATTGGAAAGCGATCCGTATTGCAACATTACAGTACTGTCAGCCTTTGGTAACTGAACAAGTGAATCTGACAATAAACCATTTTCTGTTATAGGCGAGGTAACCTGAGCTGGCTGAGCGGTTTCGGGAGCCGGTGTTGGCGCAAGAAAATTAAAATAAACTAAGAGCAGTACTGCGATGAGTGTAAGTCCGATTGCTGAGTTTCTATCCATGAGTTTTTATTCTGAACAAGATTTCGATTGGTATGCGATTACATAATTGATTTTTTATGATTCATCGCGGCTTCTACAAATTTTACAAATAAGGGATGAGGGTTTAAAACGGTGCTTTTTAATTCGGGATGGTATTGCACACCAATAAACCAAGGGTGATCTTTTAATTCGACAATTTCTACCAGATTCGTTTCAGGATTCATTCCAACCGCTTTTAAGCCTGCTTCCTCAATCTGATCCAAATATTTGTTATTGAATTCATAGCGATGACGATGTCTTTCCTGAATGGTCGTGTCACCGTATACCTGGTATGCTTTCGTTCCCTTTTTTATCTTGCAGGTATAGGCGCCAAGTCGCATCGTTCCACCTTTATTGGTAATCTTTTTTTGTTCCTCCATCATGTCGATTACCGGATGCTTTGTTTTAGGATTCAATTCCGTGGTGCTGGCATCTGCAAGATGAAGTACGTTTCGTGAAAATTCAACCACGGCGCATTGCATTCCCAGGCAAATTCCGAGAAATGGAATTTTGTTTTCACGCACAAATTTAATGGCTTCAATTTTTCCTTCGAGGCCTCGTTCCCCAAAACCGGGGGCAACCAACACACCATCAAGGTTTCCAAGTAACGTTTTAACTGTATCACTATGAATATCTTCAGAAGAAATCCAATTCAGATTAACTTTACAATCATTTTGAGATCCGGCATGTATAAATGCTTCAGCTATAGATTTATAGGCATCTGGTAGTGTCACATATTTGCCGACCAAACCGATAGTTACTTCATTGATTGGATTTTTTAGTTTTCCTAAGAAAACCTTCCATTGCTCAAGATCTGGCTCATGTTTCGGAGTAACCTTGAGTTTAGAAAGAACTCGCTCGTCAAGTTTTTCTTTACGCATGAGCATTGGAACATCGTAGATGGTCTCGGCATCGATGGCTTCAATTACTGAGTTAAGATTAACGTTACAAAACAAGGCCAGCTTCTTTCTGATCTCCATAGAAAGGGGATGTTCAGTACGGCAAACCAGAATATCGGGTTGAATCCCATACGAGAGAAGTTCTTTTACAGAATGCTGAGTAGGTTTGGTTTTAAGTTCTTTAGCAGCACTTAAGTAGGGTATCAGCGTCAGGTGAATGACCAGTGCATTATTCGAGCCTAGATCCCACCGTACCTGGCGAACGGCTTCCACAAATGGTAATGATTCGATATCACCAACTGATCCGCCAATTTCTGTTATAATAAAGTCATATTTACCACTTTCACCTAAGAGAAAGATGTTTCGTTTTATTTCGTCAGTAATGTGTGGTACTACCTGTACGGTTTTTCCGAGATATTCCCCTTTGCGCTCCTTCGTGATGACATTATTGTAAATCCTTCCGGTAGTCACATTATTGGCCTGCGAGGTGGTTATGTTAAGAAAACGTTCGTAGTGCCCGAGGTCAAGGTCGGTTTCTGCCCCATCATCGGTTACGTAGCATTCACCGTGTTCATATGGGTTAAGTGTGCCAGGATCAATATTGATATAGGGATCAAATTTTTGTATGGTCACCGAGAAACCCCTGGCTTGTAACAACTTACCCAATGAGGCGGAAATAATACCCTTACCTAATGAAGAAGTCACACCCCCGGTAACGAATATGTATTTAGATGAAGACATGGTTAATCCCTGAAATTTGGTCGCAAAGGTAGGTAATTGACCTTCTATACCCACGCTTGCTTTTCAAAAAATATCAGATTTTTGATAGTGGCCTTGTGATGGATACCAAGTATTAAAAAACCTAATAACTTCAAATAATAGCTGGAATTCATCGATAATTCGACATAGAAGCAATCTTAGTTTTTAATTTTAAAGCCATTCAAGCCTTCTAATTTGCAGCATGCTTATTTCTCCGTGTCTTTTTTGTGCAATCCTTCATTGTTTCCTTTATTGATCAATGCTGATACTTGGAATCGTGACCTTGCATATAGGAAATTTAAGTTCATTCATATGTAATTCAGAAATTTCAATCTGCTCTAAATACTGAAATATAGTCCTTACCTTTGCTCCTTGGCCGTATTTGAGGATAGAGGGTAATGAATTTCAAAGACAAAATAGACATCAATCCAATTTTCGAGACAGTAGCGGGTGTATCGCGAAGGCTTGGGCTGGAATCGTATGTAGTGGGCGGCTTTGTCCGCGATCTCATCATGACTCGACCCTGTAAGGATATTGATTTTGTTTGCATTGGAAGCGGAATTGATTTTGCTAACGCGGTAGGTCATGAACTTGGAAATGCTCAGGTTACCGTTTTTAAAAATTTTGGCACGGCCATGATCAGACATCATGATTTCGATCTGGAGTTTGTTGGGGCGCGAAAAGAGTCTTACCGGAATGAATCAAGGAAGCCCCTCGTTGAAGACGGGAGCCTTACGGAAGATCAACAGCGAAGGGATTTTACTATTAATGCGCTGGCCATTAGTTTATCACCCACCAATTACGGTGAATTAATTGATCCTTTCGGTGGCGTTGACCATATCAAGCAAAAGCTCATTAAGACGCCACTTGACCCTGTCATAACCTTCTCGGATGACCCACTTCGAATGATGAGGGCTATTCGGTTTGCGTCACAATTGAATTTTGATATTGATGCCGACACCTATGACGCTATTATTAAGAATACACATCGTCTTTCTATTGTCTCGATGGAGCGGATAATTGATGAGTTGAATAAAATCATTTTGTCTCCGGTTCCTTCCTATGGTTTCAAACTGCTTTTTCAAAGTGGTTTACTTCAGCAGTTTTTCCCAGAAATGGTAGCCTTGCATGGGGTAGACTATCAGGATAACAAGGCACATAAAGATAACTTTTACCATACGCTCCAGGTATTGGATAATGTTTCAAAAGTGTCAGGTGATTTGTGGATCAGATGGTCTGCCATTTTACATGATATTGCAAAACCTGCCACCAAGCGCTTCGATAAAATAGTGGGATGGACCTTTCATGGTCATGAAGAAAAGGGTGCGCGCATGGTACCAGGAATTTTCAGAAGGCTTAAACTCCCAATGAATGAAAAGATGGAGTTCGTTAAAAAATTGGTACGCCTTCATCTTCGGCCTATTGCCTTGGTGAAAGAAGTTTCTGATTCTGCGATAAGGCGTTTGCTTTATGAAGCGGGTAATGATGTGGACGCACTTATGATGTTATGTAAGGCCGATATCACTTCAAAAAATAATGAAAAGGTGGCGAGGTATTTGCGAAACTTCGAACACGTTGAAAGAAAGATGATCGAGTTGGAGGAAAAAGATCAAATCAGAAACTTCCAGCCACCAGTTACCGGTGAAGAAATTATGCAGTTATTTAATATTTCTCCAGGCCCTATTATTGGCGATATCAAGGAGGAGATAAAAGAATCTATCCTTGAAGGAACCATAAAAAATGATCATCACGAAGCACTTGAATTACTGATGAAAATTGCCTTGCGTAAAGGTTTAATAAATAGCGAAATCAACTCTTAAAAAATCTAATTAAATTTAATTTATATGCGTCTCATCATCTCTCTTGTTTTTATTTTCCTTGCTCTTCAAGTGTTCTCTCAAACTAAGAAACAGTCTTCAAAGACAGATTCCAAGGCTCCCGTTGAAACTGAAAGTAAAGCGGCAATTGACCCAACGACTGAACAAACTGCAAATGTCAATCCGATGGTGCAGCATTTCTATGATAAATATGTTACAGCCTTGCAGTGGAATGACTATGAGGTAGCCAAAGACGCGCTGTACGATCTCATTATTGAGAACCCACAAAATGATTCTTTGATTTACAATCTTGCTTTATACTATTACGAAAATCAAAAGTATGTATCCGCGGTGTTGGTTTGTCAGCCACTCTTGTCGAGAAATCCAAAAAATACAGCCGCTCTGGAAATATCCGCGGTAGGGTATGAGACCATGGGCGTACCGGACCGGGCACTTCAAAATTATGAAAGTCTATATCTGCTTACGAACAACCTGACGACACTCTACAAAATGGCTTTTCTGCAATATGATTTGAAACGATTTACGGAATCTTTGGCTTCCATTGATATTATACTAGCCAACACTGAGCTTGATAAGTCGAATGTAGTGTACAATGATTCTGGGACAAAGCCTAAACAGTATCCAATGAAAGTTTCCGTCTTAAATCTGAAAGGATTGATTCAATTGGAACACATGGGTGATAAAGCCGCTGCCAAGAAACTATTTGACGAAGCATTAGCTATTTCTTCCGATTTTTTACCGGCTAAGCAGAATCTGGATAGAGTAAAATGATTAATGCAACCTTTTACTGGTTGGTTTGTCTATAGATTAAGTTAGGTTTATTTGGAGGTTCAGGCTACACATATCCATCATGAAATTATTGACCAGTGTCGCCAAGGAGACCGGACTGCCTACTATAAGCTATATAAATTATATAGTCGAAGTATGTATAATGTTGGCTATCGCATCGTTAATAATGAGGATGAAGCAGAGGATGTTTTGCAGGAGGCATTCATCAGTGCATTTAATAGTTTGCAACATTATCGGGGGGATTCAACTTTTGGAGCATGGCTCAAACGGATAGTAATTAACAAGGCTATTAATCAACTTCACAAACGAAAGCTTGAGCGCATGCCAGAGGACGACCGGTGGGATGTGAAAGAAGAGGAGGAAGTGGATGTGTTGGAGGGATATCCTTTTACGGTTGAGAAAGTAAAAAAGGCGATTGAACTTCTTCCGGATGGTTACCGATCTGTACTTTCTATGTATTTGTTTGAAGGATATGATCATGCTGAGATAGGACAGGTATTGGGGATTTCTGAATCAACCTCGAAATCTCAGTTCAATAGAGCAAAGAAGAAATTAAAGGACTTACTTGAATCAAATGTAAAATGAAAAAAGATTCACTGAAAAATTTCATTGCCGGTCATCGTCAAGAGTTTGACGACAAACAACCTGCTGAAAAGAACTGGACTAAAATTGAAAGTAAGCTGCCAGGTAAACACATAGACTTGTGGAATAATGTCAGGGTTTGGCAAATAGCCGCAATGTTCCTGCTCACCTTATCGGCATACTTAATAATCACAAGAACCGCTTCGCAACCTCTGGTAGCCGATCGAGCGAAACTTCAGGTAGAATTCATGGATCTGGAAAGTTTCTACAATGGTCAAATAGCCGATAAAATAGAGCTGATCAGTACAATCAAAGAGTTTAATGATCAAGATTCATTTACCCAGGATTTTGAAAAACTGGATGCGATGTACCAGGTATTGCGTGAACAAATGAAGGCTCATCCCACTGAAAAGATTAAAGATGCACTGATTCTGAATATGCTGGTTCGAATAGATTTACTTAATCAGCAAATAAAAAGCCTTGAGGATTCGGAAAGGGAAGGGGAAACGGGAGACGTGACGATTTAAAACTCATCTTCACTAACAAATTCAAAATGCTCAGTATTTGAATCTACAATACTGCTATTTTCACATTTGAGTACACGGGCCGGAAATTTTCGGATTAAGCCATAACTGTGTGTTGCCATTAAAATCGCAGTACCGCTTTTATTTATTTGCTGAAATAACCTTAGGATTTCGCTGGCAACTTTCGGATCCAGGTTTCCGGTTGGTTCATCAGCGATGAGGATAAGGGGTTCGTTAACGAGTGCTCGGGCGATGACTACCCGTTGTTGTTCACCACCAGAAAGCTGGTGCGGCATCTTCTTTTCAACGGACCCTAATCCAACCTGCATAAGTACTTCTGCAAGCCGATTTTTCATTTTAGCATTATCTTTCCAGCCGGTTGCCCTCATCACGAAGTTCAAATTCTCACCCACTGAACGGTCGGAGAAGAGTTGAAAATCCTGGAAGATAATTCCAATTTTCCTCCTCAGAAGTGGAATCTGGTTGCTCTTTATTTTCTGTATGTCGAATCCAACGACATTAATCTCACCCATGTGGAGTGGTAAATCGGCATAGAGTGTTTTTAGTAATGACGATTTTCCGGATCCGGTGCGGCCAATCAGAAATACAAATTCACCTTTGTCAATTTCAAAACTGATATTATCAAGTACAGTACTGTTGTCTTGAAAAATGGTGGCGTTTTTTACGTTGACTACTGGATCCGTTGAAAACATATTTTCAAATTCGGTTTAACTATTTATCCGTTCGTCTTTTTGTGATCAGCGAGGAATTTTTCGAGGCCGCTATCAGTAAGGGGATGTTTTAAAAGAGCAAGGATTACACTGAGTGGACAGGTGGCTACATCGGCACCAATTTCAGCACATTTGATCAGGTGTATTGTATGGCGAACACTTGCCGCCAGAATTTCGGTTCCATATCCATAGTTATCATAGATGAGCCTGATTTGTGCGATCAATTCAATACCATCTTGAGAAATATCGTCAAGACGACCAATAAATGGTGATACATAACTTGCCCCTGCTTTCGCTGCTAACAACGCCTGACCTGGAGAAAATACCAATGTGCAATTGGTACGAATTCCTTCACTGGTAAACTTTTTAATGGCTTTGATACCATCCTTGATCATCGGAACTTTAACAACGATCTTGTCATCGATTTTAGCGAGTTCTTTTCCTTCACGTATGATTCCTTCAAAATCAGTGGCAATAACTTCTGCACTAACATTATTATCAACGATGTTACAAATTGCTTTGTAATGATCCATGATTTTGTCCTTGCCCCCAATGCCTTCTTTAGCCATCAGTGAAGGATTGGTGGTTACGCCATCCAATACGCCAAGATCATGTGCTTCCTTTATCTCATTTAGATTAGCAGTGTCAATAAAAAACTTCATGGAATAGGTGGTTAATCTTTACAAAACTAATTCATTAAATGAAAAAACCCAGTGAATATCTGACGTGAGGGAAGATCAAAAAAAGTGGCAAACCGAACATCGCACCGCTACAACTGCCTACCCTTGCTACCTTCCGATCCTGGGGGAGTTCAGCAGGAGCTGGTCGTGCCGATTTGCCGTTGCAAAACTAACAAAAAGAAATTCATGGCATAAAATAATCATATCAATCCCGATAAATATATATTGAACTCCAACGCGTTGACTTCCATGAATTCGTCATGTTTTAAATCATCAAATATTTGTTCATCAAATTCGAGATCACGGCTTTGAAGTTCACCTGACTTATAGATGATGAGTTCAGTACCGGTAAGGTGTATGGGATTTACCTTGACGAGAATTTTTCCTCCTTCAATTTCTTTTTTAAAGTACTGATGAACAATGTTTTTGCCTTTGGTCATGAACGACTAATATTAATTTAACGAGCCTAAAACTTTTTTTAATCTCGCATTTAGCAAGCGGTAAACTCTGTTTTATAATCAATCATTCAATATAGTATTTTGAGGGGTCATGTTATAATTTATTTCCGCTCTTGTAATTCTGTTGCGGTGGCCCTGCTCAATACTTATCTTGGACTCAGATCAAACGCTAACCGATGAAGAAATTATTTACACTGCTATTTGTTTGTATTGCCATAATGGGTTTCGCACAAACTGAAGTGCAGCAAGTTGAAAGACTAAAGGCCGAAGCAGCCATGGAAATCGACAAGTATGCTGTACTCGGTCAGCAGATTAACGATATGCTGTTCAGCTTTGCGGAGTTGGGCTTTCAGGAGTATGAGACGTTAAATTATCTAACAAACTTGTTGGAGAAGCAAGGTTTTAAAATTCACAAGGGAATTGCTGGTGTGCCCACGGCCTGGACGGCAACCTGGTCAAGCGGAAGTGGAAAACCAGTGATCGCCTTAGGCTCTGATGTGGATTGTATCCCGAAGGCTTCTCAAAAACCGGGTGTGGCTTATTCTGATCCAATCGTGGTTGGCGCCCCCGGTCATGGCGAGGGTCATAATTCGGGTCAGGCGCTCAATATTATTTCTGCCTTGGCGCTTAAAAAGATCATGGAAAAAGAAAAAATTTCTGGTACCATAATGTTATGGCCCGGTGTGGCAGAAGAATTATTGGGAACAAAAGCATACTACGTAAGAGCTGGCTATTTTAAAGATGTAGATGCTTGCATCTTCACCCATGTGGACAAAAACCTCGGTGTGGGGTATGGTGATCCCGGAGGTAATGGTCTTATTTCGGTACGTTTTAATTTTGAAGGGGCTGCCGCCCATGCAGCTGGAGCGCCTTGGCGTGGAAGAAGTGCACTGGATGCCGTTGAACTTATGAACATCGGTTGGAATTTTAAACGAGAACATTTGGAATTAACCCAACGCTCGCACTATGTAATAACAGATGGTGGTGATCAACCCAATGTGGTGCCTTCGAAAGCCTCAGTATGGTATTTTTTCAGGGAGCGCACCTACCCGAATATTAAAAAATTATTTGATACGGGGTTGAAGATGGCCGAAGGTGCTGCCATCATGGCCGATACCAAATTCACCTATGAGATTTTAGGTTCAGCCTGGCCAGGTCATTTTAATAAACCCATCGCGGAAGCCATGTACCAGAATATGAAACTGGTTGGATTACCTAAATGGTCAGAAGAAGATCAGCTGATGGCAAAGGCCACCCAAATTGAATTAAAAGCTTCCAAAATAGAAGGGCTTGCGGTGAAAATTGATACGATTAGTTTGCCGAGCCCGAGCGGAACGGTGAATATAATGGGCCGGCAACTCATGGCAACGGGTGGAGGATCAGATGATATCGCTGATATCAGTTGGACGGTGCCCACCGTAGTGTTGAGATATCCATCCAATATTCCCGGATTACCTGGTCACCATTGGAGTAATGCAATCTCCATGGCAACACCGATTGCTCACAAAGGAATTGTAAATGGTGCAAAGGTCGAGATCATGACTTTACTGGATATGTTATTGAAACCAGAAATATTGAAGAATGCCTGGGAGTACTATCGTACGGAACAAACAAAAGATATACAATACACGCCGTTGGTCGGGGAGAAGGATAATCCGGCCATCACGTTGAATAAGAAAATTATGGAAGAGTATGCGCCAAAACTTAAACCATTTTATTACAACCCAACGAAATACAAGACTTACCTGGAACAGTTAGGCATTGTTTATCCAACGGTGAGGCAGGATCAGATTGAGGAAGTAAAAAAGTTATCAGAAAAGAAGTAGCGCACATGCC
>JAHEMS010000398.1 GCA_024643595.1 Bacteroidota bacterium | reverse complement strand
ATTTATATGCACCATCTAGCTCAGCTCGTGATAATTTACTCTTCTTGACGTTTTTTGTTACCACGATCAAGGCGGTGTATGAATATGCAGATTTATTACGTGCCAGTATTGCTACACCGGGCAATGATTTTAGGTTAGGTGCAAATGAAGCACCCCCGGCAATCATGTCTGTATTCATTGGGTCACAAATGTCTGCGGTACTTGATGAATTGGAAAGTAAAGGAAATGTAAAGATCGAGAAGGGAGATAACATGTATATGAAGCTCGGTATCGATCAGATTCCTGAAATAATTTTGGATGCAACCGACCGTAACCGCACATCCCCATTTGCCTTCACTGGAAATAAATTTGAATTCCGAGCCGTTGGTGGAAGTGATAATTGCGGTACTCCAATGAGTGCACTTAACCTCATCGTTGCTGAGCAGCTCACCCACTTCCATGGAGAAGTAAGCAAGCAAATAGAGAAAGGTGAAGAAAAGAGGATAGCTATTGTAAATGTGTTACGCCAATACATTAAGGAATCAAAGAGCATTCGATTTGAAGGGGATGGCTATTCTAACGATTGGGTAGTTGAAGCTGAAAAACGCGGACTAGGGAATGTTAAGAACATGCCCCGTGCCATTGAAGCTTATGTTTCGAAAAAATCTCTAAACTTGTTTGAAAAACATGGGGTTATGAACCATAAGGAGGTTGAGGCTCGTAATGAGATAAAGCTTGAATCCTACATCAAGCGAGTGCAGATAGAAGCCCGCGTAATTGGTGACCTGGCCATGAATCACATCATCCCTACAGCAATTGCCTATCAGAATAAATTAATCAGCAATGCAAATGGTCTGAAAGGCCTTGGGTTAGATAACGGAACTGTTCTCCAGACCATCAAGGATATCTCAGGTCATATTGATACCATCAAAAATGGAGTGCGTGAAATGGTTGAGGAAAGGAAGCGCATTAATAAAATCGATGACACGCATAAGCGCGCTTATGCCTATTGCGATGATATTAAGGAGAAGTATTTTGATAAAATTCGTGATGCGGTTGACAAGTTAGAATTGCTGGTGGATGATGAAGATTGGCCGCTGGTAAAATACAGAGAATTACTTTTCCTCAGATAACGAATTCTTTTCTAAAAAATAAGCCTGTTTTCATTATGCGAACAGGCTTATTTATTTTTAGCCGTTTTCGAATGCTCACTGATCATTTCATAAATAGCGCTGGTGATAAGTTCAGGGTTTGACCAAGGAACAAAATGATCCATTGACTCAACCATTTTTAAGGTAACGGGTGCATTCACAATTTTCTCTTTAGCGAAATAGGCGTTTTCATAAGAAACCAGCCTATCTTTCTTCCCTTGTATCACTATGGTTGGGGCAACCACTTGTGGCCAAAGTGTCAACATTTCTTGCAATTGTGGTTTGAGTTGATATATTTCATCATTGGAGGCGCGAAAGGAGCGAGGTAAGAACCAGCTAAAAAAGGGAGTAGCCAGTGGAGCACGAAACCATTCATAGGGCTCTAATTTTGGATCAATCGAAGGGGCAATCATAATCAATCCGGCAACTAATTCAGGATAGTCCATCGCCACGCGTGCGATTAAAGGCCCCCCTAAAGAGTGACCTACTAAAAATACCGGACGATTGTTTTTGTTTTTATTGATAATCGATTTTATCAATGCTGCTTGCTTCCGCAGGGATGGCTCTGCATTTCCAAAATTTGAATAACCAAATCCTGGTCGGTCAATGGAAATGAGCTGAGCGTATTGAAGCAAAGTACTATCACCCAGGAAATCAATAAACGCGCTTAGGGATCCTGGTGAGCCATGAACAAAAATGATCAATGGTTTTTGATCATCACCTACGATTACATAATTGACAATTCTAAATCCCTCTTTGTAATTTACTATTTTTCCTTTCTGTTTCTTATCGGTAAAGAATGCGTCAATTTCCGATTTACTCATACGGAATTGTAGACAAGAATAAAGGATGCTTGTCAGTATAGACAAAATGAAAAAAGAATATATCCATTTTTTCCCTTTGCTACTTGGCATTTAAAACTATTCGATTTGGAGGATTTTATTGTATTCTGGTGAGTTGCGTAAAACCTCAGAGGCTTTCTTCACTTCATTGTCACTTTTAAATCTTGACTCGACAATTCCCTTTTCAAAGTAATATCTGGCCACAATATCTTCCTCCAATATCGGTTTTATTTGATCTTTGAAATTAATGAGATCATTTTTCCGTCCTTCCTCGAGGCGTGTTTTTATGATATCGATTTCTGGTTTCAAATCGGTGTAAGACCTTTCTTTTTTTGATAAGGCGATCAAATCATTAAGTTCAATTTCCAGCGAAGTAGTGTACGTAACTGATTTGGTCTTAACCCACGCCACAAACTGCTGATATTCCTGATCACTCAACTGAAAGCTTTTGGGATCGGATATTGATGGATGTGCATAGGCATATTGTGTGGCATAATCAAAAAGTAACCCCTCCCGAAAAAGTGTTTGGGTAATCATAGATGGTTCTAATGATTCAATATTTATATCGGGGTCGATACCACCACCATCATATACTTTTCTGCCACGTGTTGTTTTAAATTCTTTTTTTAGTGAATCAGGTATGCTGCCTACGCTTCCGTCATCCCTGCGATGCGAATAGTCGAGTACCTGAATACACCGTCCGGTAGGTGTATAATATTTGGCGGTAGTAATTTTTACTTGTGCGTTGTAGGAGAGTGGACGTGGGATTTGGACCAGCCCTTTACCATAAGATTTTTCTCCAACCACTATTGCCCTATCGTAATCCTGTAATGTGCCCGCAACAATTTCTGAAGCGGAGGCGCTGCCTCTGTTGATGATGACGGCCAAAGGAATCTCAAGATCAACTGGGTTGTTTAGAGTCTGATAGGTGATATTATTTTCTGGCACTTTACCTTTTGTATCAACTACCTTCTTGCCTTTAGGGAGAAAGATATTACAGATATTCACGGCTTCATGCAATAGACCTCCTGGATTGCCTCGAAGATCGAGAATAATAAATTTAGCGCCTTTCTCCTTCAACGACACAACTGCATTTTTTACCTCCTTGCCAGCGTCCACCGTAAATTCGGTGAGTTGTATATACCCCATGTCGGAAGCGATCATTCCAAAATACGGGACGTTACTGATTTTAATTTTTTCGCGTTTGAATTCAATTTCGATGGGGTCTTGTTGCCCTATTCTCTTCACTGTTAATTTTACGGCTGTGCCTACCTGACCTCTCATTAACTGATTGGCTTCTTCAATGCTAAGTCTTGAAAGATCGATACCATTCATTTTCAGTACTTCGTCTCCAATCTTTAATCCATTTTTAAAGGCTGGATATTCTTCGTAGACCATAGAAACTACGGTACGGTTGCCAATCATGCGGGTAACGGCACCAATGCCACCATACTGCCCTGTATTTTGAGTGCGGAAATTTTCGACCTGATCTTCGGAAATGAAATTTGTATATGGATCCAATGATCCAAGCATCGCATCAATCCCAATACGAATCGTCTTATTGGGATTTAATTCATCGACATATAGATTATTTACCTCTTTGAATACAGAGGCAAAAATTTCAAGATTTTTAGCGATTTCGAAATAACGTTCTGCCGGCAACGTAAGGGACAATGAAATCAAGCCGCTCAAAACGACACACAAACCAACAACCTTTTTTTTCATACAGCTAAGTGAATTGGGATATTCAAGCGATTTGTAAAGATACGCAATACAGATAAACTAAGTTTAGCTGATTACGTTATTTTGGAAGCAAAACATTCTAAAGCAGGAAAATTGTAAGTTTACACTTCAAAACACTATTTATGACGATACACAGGCACGTTTTATTGTCGTTGGTAACATCACTATTGATTGTTTCTTGCAACGATAAAGGAAAATATGAGACCAAAACTGGGGAGAGTAATGGATACACCTATGAGTATGTTACCCATGATCCATTAAAGACGAGGATTTATACCCTGAAA
>JAHEMS010000028.1 GCA_024643595.1 Bacteroidota bacterium | reverse complement strand
GCCACCTACCTGTAAAGGCAATGCTCGTTTCGCCCCCGAAGCCTTCATCTTTTCACAGGCAATTTCAATTCCTCTCATTGAACCGGAAATCACCAATTGACCCGGGCAATTATAATTAGCCGCAACAACGATCTCCTCGCTGATGGAAGCACAAATTTCTTCCACTTTGCTATCCTCCAAGCCCAGGATGGCTGCCATTGTTGAAGGATTTATTTCACAGGCATGCTGCATGGCCAGGGCCCTTTTGAAAACCAGGTTCAATCCATCTTCAAAAGAAAGCGCTTTATTGGCCACAAGAGCAGAAAATTCACCCAGTGAATGCCCGGCAACCATGTTGGGATATATTTCATCCTGTGATAATGCTATAATAACAGAGTGAATAAATACGGCCGGTTGGGTGACTTTAGTTTGCTTCAATTCATCAGCACTCCCATGAAACATAACTTCGGAAATCTTAAATCCTAAAATGCCATCCGCCTGATCAAAAAGTGTTTTCGCCATTCCACTTTTCTCATATAATTCCTTACCCATTCCGGTAAACTGGGCACCTTGCCCCGGGAAAATAAATGCATTCATTGTTAATCAAGATTAGTTTTAAAGACCGAGTTTACTGGATCAAAAAATAAGATCAAAATTCCACGAAGAAATCAATTTAGAAAACGAGCTTTCATATCAGGCGTAGGGAGCATGCACATATCTTTTTTCCCAAACCAATGGTACCGGTTTTTCGCTATCCAATCATATATGAAATCACGCATGAATCTGGGAACTATTTTAAACAGGTAGAGTATAGGCCAGATACCATCCAGCATTGAAACTATTTCTAAAGCGGCATTACTCCGTTGAAACAGGTGTCCGTTCTTGATTAACAAAACACTGTTCAGTGATGAAGAGGAGAGATTAAATAGCTTCATCTGTGCAACTCCATAGGTGGATTGAAGGGAAGCAAACTTAAGTTTCGATTGGGCATCGCGCTTGATTATAAAGATCACCGAACTATTACACAGATTGCAGACGCCATCAAATAGCACGACCGGATTTTCCCCTAGCGCACTAGCTGCACCCATCCTTTTATTATTTGTCGCTGTTTGTTAGGGTCCACCACGTCAAAGATAACTTCGGCACTGTAATAATAAACTCCTGTGGATAGTTCTTTACCGCTATTATCGTGGCCATCCCAATCAATATAGATCGTTTTCTCACTGCCCGATTGATAAGAATAGACTTCTTTACCCCATCGGTTATATACCGTCAGATGTACCTTTTCAACAAATCGGGCACACCGCCTTTTAACGTCTTCCTGATCAATTGGTCCCCCACACGGCCCAATTCCATTTTCATCAACAGGCTGCCGATCACTAAAAGCGCTGAACAAATCATTGCAACCATCATCATTAGGGGTAAAGACGTTGGGTAACTCATAATACGGGCAATTATCAAAACAAAATGAGTCACTAAGCTCGCTTTCATTTCCTGCACGATCAACCGCACTAACTTTATAACATCCCGCAAAAGATGGTAGGTTGGCATCAATATAAAATGTGTCTCGTACAATTGGAATGTTCAACGCTACGTATTCCCCATCGACTGTGCTGGTTTTATAAATCTTATAGCCTTGTATGTCTTCACGACAAGCCAGATCAGCAGGGCGATTCCAGGTCAAGGTATTACTAAAGACATTTGAACCACACGAATAATTTTTAAAATACTCTTCACAATCAATCGCGTCTATAGCCAAAGTGGGTTTGCAAGGAGGCTCATCATCATTGGGACGCGCACAAACTATTTGAGAAAAGTTTTCCAAGGGCTCATTAATGCGAGGATTACCATAAGCCCCTCGAGTCATGACGCGATAGCAATATGTTTCCGTTTCATTTAATCCGGTATCTAAAAAGGTAAAGCGAGATTGATTAACATCCACGCTGCCAATTAGTACCAGTTGACCTTCCGTTGAATTAGCAGGACCCCGAAATATCAGGTGAAGAGGATAGTTTTCAGTTTGGTTCGACCATGGTACATCGGCGAACCAGGTTAAAGCAATTTGTAAAAACTGAGGGCTGGCCTCGAGTCTAACCGTTGAAGCGGTGGGAGAAGTATCAATTTTAGTGGTGCCATCACTGGCATAAGCAACCACTCTATAATTATACACAGTCTCTAATGTATTCAGGCCGGTATCCACAAAGACTGTATCCGATCGCTTACCTGGATACACGGCTGCTAATTTTATATCGCCATTATATCCTTCGGCCCTAAAAAGCTCGTACTGATAAGGCGGTGGGAATTGAATTGGATCTACATCAAAAGGTGGTGTCCATCGGATGGTAATCTGCCCGGTAGTTCTGTTAGTGATATCTACTGTTACATTGGTGATTACAGGTGCATCCGCTAAAATTGGAGGGATACAAACCTCCTGCGAAACATAACTTTCACCTCCTCCCGGGAGAGGGAAGATAGCAACTAATCGATAACAATATTCCGCCCCTGGCGCCAGGCCTTTACCTTCATTGGTATCCTTATACGTTGTATTGGCAATAGGTACTTCTGCGATTTTTGTATATCCCAGAAAGTCCGGCATACCGGTTACACATTCAGGAGGGGTAAACGCAAACGAATCAACTCTTCTCCATACCTGCATCGAGGTAGCATTCACCTTACAAGCGTAGCTCTCCCACTCCAGATTAACTGATTTTGCACCCAGATCAACCACCGGCGTTTTCCATTTTGGTGCTGGCCCAACAACTTGTATGTTCCATGTTTTGAATTGTACTAATGATGGTCCATTGGCTGGTTTATCGCTGATCTTAAATACTACCTGATAGGGTTGTGCTTTAACATGATCACAGGTCGTTGCCCATGTAAACGTTAACTTACCTTTCACTCCAGGGTCAGTCTTTTGAAATTTTGGTGGATTTGGTGTGTAAGTAGCTGGTGATGGATTAATAGCAAATACCTCAGAAAATGCCTCCATTTTAACACTATCAAAATTAGGATCAAACCCAAAAATATCCTCAGTTATGATGGTTCCTGCTTCAACGCAAATATCCTGTGGCACCTCCAACTCGGGGCGATCATTATTACAATCATCGATAATGATTTGCATATCCCTGACCACGTATCCAATCTGCAACCATAAACCATTTATTTTCCTCCACTCTTTAACTAAGAAAGCAATATTATATTCGCCTGGTGCACCCGGTGCATTCCATAAAAGTGTTCCTGTGGTTGGATTGATCGAAAAAGTTGGCTTACCATCTCCGTTTTCATTAGCCCCGTCATAATTTAATCCCAAATAAAAATCTTTGGCATCGGGATCTTGATATCCATTTACCAAAACTCCTTTATCTCTTTTAGGAATTGTCATTTCATAAGAAATACTGTCGCCATCCGGATCATATGCGCCAGCATTATGATAAAATGCTGCACCGGTACACCCTTTATCGATCGGAGGCACTAACAACCGGGGTGTATTGCTACACCCAAGAAATGGATCAATAATGATTTGAGTCTCCACGTAGAAACGGGTTTCAACAGAATTCGACATGTTTAGCACGCCTGCATTACGATTGGCTTCCAGGTAACTGATTACATATTTACCAGGACCCCCAAATGTGTGCGTGGTCGTAAACGAAACGGTTCCTACTTCGGGGCCCAAATCGGGTCTTCGGGTATTATCAATGGTTGGAGTGATTAATGGGTTGGTGCCGTCCCCAAAATCCAATGTGCCATCACCAAATTTTATGGGAGACCCTGTATCCGTATAAACTGTAATGGTAATTTTAAATGTTAAATCTGTACAACTTACCCGCTCCAGGGTTATTTCTCCAGCTCGCAAATGAGTTGCGCTTACGGTTACTGATAGAAATAGCATTAAAATTACTACCCCGAAAAGGCTTATTAATGAATGATACGTAGCTTTTTTATTCATGCCAAACTAATCTTCCAAAGTAAACACAGTCGAAAGATAATAGGTTACAAATAACGTTAAATTGTGTATTCTGAAAAGTCATTTCCAGCTGTTGAACGGCAAATTGCCCAATTTATTTGACTTTGATTTACAAATAATGAAAGTCCATATATCTCAATTAAGTTTATTTACCTTACTTGTATGCATGAGAGTAGTTGGAGAGATACCCCATCCACGCCTGAAAATAACAATTTTCAATTGGAATAACCGATATTTGGTCAAATTGGAACATGGCTCCTTTGAACAAACCTTCAAAGTTAGTGAACTTGACATAACCTCAGAAGACGACCTAATGAAGATTGTTGACAATAAGTTTTTAATTGAATCTGAAGCCCGTTTTAAAGATATGGAACAATCTCTTTCTAGTTCACAACATAGAAACGAGATATTTTAAATGATTTGTCGATTGATTTACAGCAATTAACTTTGAGCCCCTGTTTGGACTTACCTCTGTGATGGAAATACTGGAAGAAAAGAAGAATAAGAATAAACCTTACAAACCTATTCTGGACGGAATTCCTGATTGGCCAGTCTATCAACTTAGCAAAAACAGGAAAGAGTTCTTAGATGAAGTGACGCGAAAGTCAATCGATCGTATTCTTGAACTCCGCCCCACCCGTAAACAACTGATCGATGAACTCGAGGCGACAGTCTATCGCGAACAAAACCGCATTAAACGCAATCGCTGGCGCGTAGACCCTAAAGATGATTCTCGCTTTTGGTCAACCACTAAAAATGATTTGGTAGAAGCCAGCGCACGGATCAATGATGCCTCTGACAAAACACATGAAGAAATACTAAAGCGTATTGTCGATCGATATGCGAATGAAATTGCAGGAAATTTCAAACCCAATTCCTATCGACTAACACGTGAATTATTGAAAATATGGTTTTCAAGACTGCTCAATGGGTCGCGCGTAAAAAAATTCGGTGCTTTTTTCAGGCATCAATACACGCTTCGGGATAAAATCCAAATCGTTGGAAAAGTTAAGCAATTACGAAAACTGGCAAAGAAGGGAACCGTGGTTATGGTGCCCACCCATTTCAGCAATTTGGATTCAATCCTGATCGGTTGGGTGATCCATTCACTGGGTTTACCCGCATTTATTTATGGAGCAGGACTCAATCTTTTTAACATAAAGATTTTTGCCTATTTCATGAACAGTTTAGGTGCTTACAAAGTGGATCGAAGGAAGAAAAATCTGCCTTACCTCGAAACACTGAAGATGTATTCTAATCTAGCCATTCAAAAAGGGGGACATAGCTTGTTTTTTCCTGGTGGCACACGTTCTAGATCGGGACTCATTGAAAAGCAACTTAAATTAGGGTTACTCAGCACCGCTATTGAAGCGCAACGAAACCTATACGTGGAAAATCCAGATGCGGAAGAAGTGCGTAAAATTTTTATTGTTCCTGTATCACTTAACTACAATTTTGTCTTGGAAGCTCCAGACCTTATTGAAGATTATCTTCATGCTAAGGGACAAGACAAATATTTTCCTGAACAGGACAAGTATGGAAGCGTACAACTTCTAAAATTTTTATTTAAGTTTTTTACGAAGGGATCCAACATTTCCGTATCTATTGGGCCAGCACTGGATGTCATCGGAAACTATGTTGATGAAGAGGGGCATAGCGTTGACAACCATGGGCGGCTTATACACACGAAGGACTATTTCATTTCCAGCGGACAAATTTCAAAAGATAAGCAACGGGAAGATGAGTACACCAGAATGCTTAGCCAGAAAATTGTAAACGAGTATCATCGGATTAATCGAGTGTTTGCCAGCCATCTGGCTGCGTTTATTGCTTTTGAAATGTGGCAACGCAAATTCCCCAAGCTTGATTTATTTGGTTTGCTGCGATTACCTGAAGAGGATCTCGAAATTGATTACAACGAATTTAGAGAAACATTCAAGCGGGTTCGAAAAAGAATATATGAATTGCATGACCAGGAAAAAGTTTATTTCGCGACCCATTTAAAAGGGAAAGTAGATAGCGTGCTAAAACTTGGAATCGAAAATGTGGGAATTTTCCACTTGAAGCGTCCGTTGCTTTTCAATAAGAAAGGGAACATCATCACCAAAGACCTCACTGTTTTATATTATTACCACAATCGGCTGGTTGGCTATGACCTTGAACAGCTTATCTGATAAACCAGTTGGGGTAATCGGAGCTGGAAATTTTGGTTCTGTCATCGCCAATATTTTAGCCATCAACAGGCGCGTGATATTATTTGCCCGCGATGAAGCCGTTGTAAAATCTATCGCAACAACTCGCTTGCACCTTGGCTATATTATGAATGAAAATATTGAGCCAACGCATGATCTTGCCTATTTGGCATCACAGTGCGATGTTATTTTCCCGATGGTTCCATCGGCTCACTTTCGTGAAATGATGAAAAAACTTTCTCCTTATCTTCATCCCTACCATATTCTCATTCATGGAACAAAAGGTTTCGACATTACACTTCCGGAAGGCCAATCCATTGAATCTGTAACCACGCTGACCCGTGAACAGGTGAAGACCATGAGCGAAGTGATTCAGGAAGAAAGCGTAGTGGTTAGAGTAGGTTGTCTCGCTGGTCCTAATCTTGCAAAAGAATTGGCACAGCGACAACCGGGCGCAACAGTGGTGGCTAGTCATTTTAATGAGGTCAAACAGGTCGGAAAAAAATTATTGCGAAATGATCGCTTTCAGGTATATGAAAACAATGACATTGTTGGTGTCGAAATAGCTGGAGTTTTAAAAAACATAATTGCTATTGCGTCAGGTGCATTGAGTGGATTAGGCTACGGTGAAAATGCCAAGGGGCTTCTGATTAGCCGAGGTGCCGTTGAAATGGTCTATCTCGGCCGTGCACTAGGGGGAGACTTGAAAGCATTTTTAGGAGTAGCTGGAATCGGTGATCTGGTCACCACATGCAATAGCCCGATGAGTCGAAACTTTACTGTCGGTTATCGCCTGGCCAAAGGAGAAAAACTTGATGTCATACTTTCTGATATGAAAGAAGTGGCTGAAGGGATCAACACCGTCCGGATCGCTAAAAAATGTGCTGACCATTACAAAGTACGTGCCCTTATTACTGACCGGCTTTACAAAGTTCTTTTTGAAGGGATGACAGTGGAAGTTGCACTGGAGTTCCTAATGCGATATCCGCTCAATGTAGATATTGATTTTATTTAGCGATCGACACGATCAAAGGTTAGCGCTAATCGCACTAGCAATATTTGCTAACTCCTCCTTTGATGGAGAAAGTTTAGGACGATTAAAATTTATATCATCCATGTTGTTCATAGGAACAAGATGGATGTGTGCATGAGGAACTTCTAATCCAATCACAGCGACTCCAATCCGTTTGCACGGAATTGTTTTTCTAAGTGCTACAGCGATCTTCTGTGCGAAAACCATCAAATCTGACAAGGTGTTTGCCTCTAAATCAAAAATGTAATCCACTTCTTGCTTAGGAATCACTAAGGTATGCCCTTCCACCAGCGGCATTACGTCCAAGAAGGCAATGAAGCGATCATCTTCAGCAACGATATGAGCAGGTATTTCCCGGTTAACAATCTTTGTGAATAGGCTGGCCATAAAATTAATCCATTATGCCTCTATACTGATTATTTCAAATTCCATTTCTCCGGCAGGAGTCTTGATTTTTACCAAGTCTCCTTTCTGCTTACCCAACAAGCCTTTTCCTATGGGGGATTGTGTCGATATCTTTCCTGCTTTAAGATCAGCCTCTTCTTCCGAAACTAACATATAAGTCATCGATGATCCATTCTTTTTATTCGTAATGGTCACTTTGGATAAGATTGAAACTGATGAAGTATCTATTTTAGTCTCATCCAATAGTCTTGCATTACTGAGCGCATTTTCCATGTGAGCAATTTTTGCTTCTAAATGACCTTGAGCATCTTTGGCTGCATCATACTCAGCGTTTTCACTTAAATCACCTTTATCTCGTGCCTCTGCTATTTGCTTGGCAATATCCGACCTGCCTTTGCTTTTCAACGTAGTTAGCTCATTGGTTAGTTTCTCTAACCCTTCTTTAGTGTAATAAGAGATTTTTTTAGTCATAATGTTTGTTCCAATTGGTTAAGCTATTCATTTTCCTCAATCATTAGTCAATGCTTAAAAATGAAACAACGGCCTACCGATTAGGGGCCGTTGTTGAACCAATACAAAAGTAATTTTTTTATTGATTATTTCAAATCACGCTCCTACCAATTCAGGAACGGATATTTTAATTTGTTCTAAAAGTTCCTCGTCAAACTTTGCGAGGTATAATGTTTTTACTTTAACCAATTGTTCGATAGTGATGCCCTTCGCTCCTCTTAAATCCGCTTTATAAAAACTCGCATTTTCAAAATCAGCACCCATCAAATAGCTTCCTGTTAAGTTGGCTTCCATTAAAAAAGCATTTCTAAAATTTGCTTTTATTAAAAATGCATTTTCAAATTGAGCCTTAATTAAAAAAGCATCTTTAAAGTTCGCGCCACTCGCGTAAGAGGCTTTAAGGTTTGCTTGATTCAAATTTGAATTTTCAAGATTCGTTTGGTTAAGTCGTGAGTTTTCAAGATTCGATTCAATCAATGAGGCATTGGCAAGATTAGCTGAATTTAGATTGGATCCCTTCAGATTAACGTAGTTTAAATTTGTTCGAGCCAGGTAACAATTCACTAAATTTATCTCATGAATTTTGTGGCGATTTAATCGTTTAATATTACCCACTGTTCTAAAGGCCGCTTCGTCGGATTCCCATAGCCTGAAATCGTCAATTTCATCCCGGTAAGTTCTTATTCGCTGGCGTATCTCACCGTTTTGATTAAGCCAAAAAATAAGTATACCAATAATAGTAATATCGAATATCATTCCATGTGCTTCCACTAAAATTTGAGGCCAAAAATTAACAAAGTCCGATAAATAATACTTCAAGCTTAGACCAATTACCACAATCGATACAATAGCCAATACAATGGATGTCGTGAGAATAGGACGTTCAATAATATGGTTAACTCTATCCTGAATTTTGCGCTTAAGTCGGTTAACGGCTAACATCTTGATTGGGTGAGTCAGTAAAATTTTATTCTATACACTTCAGATTAGTCTATCAAGTTAAATCGATTTTCAAGGAGTAACTTCAATAGCTCGACAAAAACATTACATGGGTTGTAAATGAGTTCTTTATAAAAGAATATGGATCGTAAGGAAATAAACCCCTAATCCAAGTAAGTCATTAGTCGTGGTTATAAATGGTCCGGACGCGAGTGCTGGATTAAAACCTAACCGATCAAGCAACAGCGGAGTAACCGTTCCAACAAAAGACGCAAATACAACGACAAAGAAAAGCGCTATCGATACGATCAAGTTTAGTGAATCATGACCAAAGGTTAGCCAAGTCACTCCATAAACAATAAGGGCAAGGAAGAAACCATTCAACAAGGCAACACTGAAAACCTTTACTAATCTTTTCCAAAGTCCCTCATTGACAAATGCATGATTGACCAAACTTTGAACGACTAAGGAAGAGGATTGAATACCCACATTCCCACCCGTAGCCTGTATGAGTGGAATGAAGAAAGCAATGGCCGTAATTTTTGCAATTTCACCTTCAAAAAATCCCATAAAGCGTGCACTAATCATTCCCCCTAATATCCCAATCAATAACCAAGGCAAACGCGCTCGGGTATTTCGCCAAACACTGTCATCTTCTTCTACATCTTCCGTAATACCCGACATGATCTGACGTTCCTCTTCCGCTTGCTCTGTAATTACATCAACCACATCATCAATGGTAATCCTTCCGACTAAATGACCTTGAACATTTACAACAGGAACCGACTCCAGGTCATACTTGCTCATGATTTCGGCTACCTCCCGATCCTCCATATAAGTTTCAACCGACACAATATCTCCTTCACAAATATCCTTTACGATGGTTTTCGGATCCGACAAAATCAATTTCTGAAGAGACACTCGCCCCAATAATTTATCATGATCATCCACTACATATACAGCATAAAACTTAGTCACATGTTCCGCCTGTATTCGTATTTCATCCACGCACTGAACTACCGTCCAATAGTCTTTGGCCTTAATTAACTCTTTGGCCATCAATCCACCGGCAACATTTTCATCGTACCGTAAAAGATCAATAACCTGAGATTTCAAATCGGATTCCAACTGAGCGATAATTTCTTCACTCATTTTTATGGGAAGTTCATTGAGGATATCGGCCGCGTCGTCAGAATCCAGAAAATTCACAATCGCTGTTATTTCTGATGCTTCATAATTTGAAACCAGGAAAGTTTTTCGGGCATCCGGATCAAGATCATTAATAATCTTTGATCGGACTTCAAGCGACAATAAATCCAATACATATTTGGATTCCTCACCATTGAACTCGTATAACAACGAAGTAATATCAGCTGGGTTGATATCCTCCAGACTCTCCTGGATAAATATGTTATCACGCTCCTTAATGGCTTGCTGGAAGCGATCGCGGAACTCTTTAGTCAAATCAAATACTTCTGGCCTCATACGCTTTTTCGATTTCTTTGGTCAGAAAAATAAACTTCTCTACTGACAATTGCTCTGCTCGTTTTTCCATGATATCGAGTGCATAAATTGGGGTTGGCAAATTTAGACTTTTCAATGCGTTGCGCAATGTCTTGCGCCTATTTTGAAAAGCCTGCTTCACCACTTTCTTGTACAATGATTCGTCACAATCAAGTTTATCACGTTGATTGCGAACAAGTCGAATTACGGCTGACATTACTTTGGGTGGAGGAAAAAATACACCAGGCGGAACTTTAAACAGATAGTCTATATCATAATACGTTTGAAGCAGTACACTTAATATACCATACGTTTTAGTTCCCTCCTTTTCCGCAATACGATCAGCTACTTCCTTTTGGATCATGCACACCACCTGCGTGATCTGGTTGCGAAAATCTAAAATCTTAAAGAAGATTTGTGACGATATATTGTAGGGGAAATTACCAATGATAATCGATTTACGACCCAACAAGTTGTCTAAATCCAAATCAAGAAAATCACCCGACACAATTCTACCCGTGAGCTTAGGGTAATGCTCAGAAAGATAGGCCACCGATTCGCGGTCTATTTCAACAACATGCAGTTCAATTTCGGGATTGCTCAATAGGTATTGAGTGAGTACTCCTGTGCCAGGCCCAATTTCGATAACGTGATTTGCTTCTTTTTCAAGGATTAGCGAATTCACAATCCGAAGAGCAATATTCTTGTCCTTCAAAAAATGCTGCCCCAAAAACTTCTTTGGTCTGACCATCCCTGATATATATAGTCTGTGTTATTCCATTTGATGACGAAACTACAAAGTATAAATTCAAAACAAGAAAATTCCTTTAAATTGCGAAACACAAGAACGCAATCGTAATAATGATACAAACTGATAAACCACGCATTGGAATAACCATAGGTGACCTCAACGGAATCGGACCAGAAGTTATTATTAAAGTTTTAACCGATAGTCGGTTAATCAGTTTGATGACCCCTGTTGTTTATGGCTCTACCAAAGTGCTTTCATTCTATAGAAAGTCGATGAACCTCGAAGATTTTAATTATAGCCAGGTAAAGTCAAGGGGGCAGTTCTTTCCAAAAGTAATCAACGTAGTGAATTGCTGGGAGGACGTAATTGAAATAAATCCGGGCCACCCTTCACGACAAACTGCCCATGCAGCGCTGTTAAGTCTAAAAAAAGCGGTAGAAGAAGTAAAAGAGGGTCTGATTGATGGATTCGTAACTGGGCCGATTGACAAGAATACGATCCATGGCGATGATTTCCCCTTTCACGGCCACACAGAATATCTTACTCAAGAATTTAATGCCGGTGAAAGTTTAATGATGATGGTGAGTGATTCATTTAGGGTAGGCTTGGTAACAGAACATATCTCCGTAAAGGAGATACCAACCTTCATCACGAAAGAACGCGTTGAATTGAAAATACGACTTATGGAGCTTTCGTTAAAAAAAGACTTTCTGATCAATAAACCTAAGATCGCCGTATTGGGATTAAACCCGCATGCTGGGGATTCCGGACTTTTAGGCACCGAAGAGAATGAAATTATTTCTCCGGTAATTATGGATTTGAAATCAAAAGGTAAACTGGTATTTGGTCCTTTCCCTGCTGATGGTTTTTTTGCGTCAGGCATGCATCAGAAATACGATGGCATATTAGCTATGTATCACGACCAGGGCCTTGTGGCTTTTAAAACGCTTGCTTTTGAGACCGGAGTAAATTTCACAGCAGGATTACCATTTGTGAGGACATCTCCTGATCACGGAACGGCCTATTCAATAGCTGGCAGAAATCAAGCCAATGAAAACTCATTCAGGCAGGCAATGTATCTGGCAACCGACATAATTAAGAACCGTGCTGCACAGATCATTGAGAAATAGGGGAATTTATTGTTCTTTTTTAATAGTTAGTTTTGTATTATCATCTATCGATCATATGCTATGGATATAGTAACTAAGAAAAAGCTGAACATTTTGATACAATTGGCGGAGGCAGACAAGCATTTTGCCAAATCGGAGCGCGAAATGATCTTCAAAATTGCTAAAGACAGACAGTTTCCTGAAAATATTGTTGAATCTCTAATCCGCAATCCGGAACCGATTGATTCCCTTGGTGCCCTTTCCATTGACCAGAAGTTCGATTACCTGCAATCTTGCATAGAATTAATATTTGTTGACCAGAAGATCTTTGAAAGCGAGCTTATTTTTGGAAGAGGCATAGCCATTAAGCTAGGGTTCAAAAAGAATGTGGTTGATTTCCTCGTCGAAAATAATAATCAAAAACCTTTAAATGAGCTGAAAAATAAGGTTTTTGAGGATTTCGTTTAGTCGATACCTCGCCCAAGACTATTGTCGCAGAAAATTCATTGGTTCCGGGTCACAAAATCCAATAAATACTGATAAATTTGCCCGCTCATTTTAAAACCCAAAGGTTGAGCATTTGAAGGACTTCATTGTCAATATTATAGGGCTCAGCAAGAAAGTGCATCACTTTGAATATGAATTAAAGGATGGCTTTTTTGAGCATTATGGAAGAGAAGTTGTTTCCAATGGGGTTTTTGATGTGGAAGTATCGTTGGATAAGAGAAACGTTCATTGAAGTTGATTTAAAGATTTCAGGTCATGCAAAACTTATTTGCGACCGCAGTTTGGAACCGTTTGATTACCGCCTTGATATTGACCGAAAAGTCATCTTCAAATACGGTGAAGAACCGCAAGAAATCAGTGATGAGATCATGATCATAACCAGAGATCAGGATTTCGTTGACTTGGGTCAGTTTATATATGAATTTATTGTGTTAGCCATACCCATAAAAAAAATTCATCCTGACCTAAAAGAAGTAAATGATGATAGCGAATCGAATGTAAAAATTGTCTATTCAACCTCAACAGAAGAAGTAGGAAAAAAAGAAGAAATAGATCCCCGATGGGAAAAGTTAAAAAAGTTAAAAAAGTAATTACGTTAAATAAATAAGGTTATGCCAAATCCAAAACGAAAAACCTCGAAAACCCGCAGGGATAAAAGAAGAACTCACTATAAAGCTACCGCCAAGGAAATGGCTGTTTGCCCAACCACTGGTGAACATCACCTACCGCACCGTGCTTTCTGGCATGAAGGCAAACTATACTACAAAGGGAATGTAGTCATGGAGAAAGAGGTATTGGCTTAATCTGCCATGATCTCCAATAGCAAGAAAAAATATTATATTAATTCAGCTTGTAAATCATACAAGCAGAACTAATATCGATTGATTTAACGCCCGGTTGATTTTTCAATCGGGCATTTGTTTTTTAAATGCTCAATTCGAAAAAACCATTATGAATAAAATCAGAGCAGCAATTACTGGAGTTGGAGGGTATGTACCCGATTACATTCTTACAAACAAAGAACTGGAGACCATGGTGGAAACCAGTGACGAATGGATAACCTCGCGTACCGGAATAAAAGAAAGAAGAATCTTGAAGGGAGAAAATCAAGGCGTATCTGTGATGGGTATAGCTGCGGTAAAAGAATTGATTGCAAAAACCAAGGTAGATCCCAAAGAAATAGACTGTGTAATATTTGCTACTGTAACAGCTGATATGACATTTCCAGCGACGGCAAATATTGTCGCGACCGCGGTCGGTGCAACCAACGCCTTTAGTTTTGATATGGGTGCTGCTTGCTCAGGATTCATTTATGCCCTTAATACAGGAGCAAGTTATATTCAATCGGGAATGTATAAAAAGGTAGTGGTTATTGGAGGAGATAAAATGTCTTCCATACTAGATTATACTGACCGAACCACTTGTATCATTTTTGGAGATGGTGCAGGCTGCGTTCTTCTTGAGCCAACCACAGAAGAGGTGGGCGTTCTCGACGCAATTCTGAGAAGTGATGGTAGTGGTGAAACCTACCTTCACATGAAAGCTGGGGGTAGCCGTATTCCTGCTTCACGTGAAAGTATTGAAGGAAGGCAGCATTTTGTTTATCAAGAAGGTTCAGCGGTATTCAAATTTGCTGTAACCAATATGGCAGATGTCTCCGCAGAACTAGCCGAACGCAACAATTTGACTAAAGAAAATATTCAGTGGCTCGTACCTCATCAGGCAAATAAAAGAATTATAGATGCTACTGCGAATCGGGTTGGCATCAGCGAAGAAAAAGTGATGATGAATATTGAGCGATACGGTAACACTACCGCTGGTACTATACCATTACTATTGTGGGATTATGAAAAAAAACTCAAGAAAGGTGATAACCTCATCCTTGCTGCTTTTGGAGGGGGCTTCACGTGGGGAGCCGTTTATGTGAAATGGGCCTATAACTCCTGATTACCCATCATCATAAGACTAATTGTAAATAACCAATTCATTTGTAAATTAAAGGATAATTTATGGCTACTATTTCTGATTTAAGTAAAGGAAATTATATTCGCTACAATGGTGAAGTTGTTCAGGTTGAAGAATTGCAACATCGCACACCGGGTAATCTGAGGGCATTTTATCAGGTGAAGATGCGAAGTGTAAGAACCGGGAAAATAGTTGAAAATCGCTTCCGTCCTGGAGATGCTGTTGACCAACTCAGAGTAGAAACAAAAGAATACCAATATCTTTATCAGGACGGTGACAGCCTAGTGTGTATGGATAACGAAACTTTTGAACAAGTTTACATTGACAAAGTATTGCTCGGT
>JAHEMS010000397.1 GCA_024643595.1 Bacteroidota bacterium | reverse complement strand
AAAAATATGTTGGGCAAATGGAAGTTCAGAAATAACTTAATGTAGTCGATATGCAAAGAAGGGAATTTATTGCAAGTACGGTATTGGGAACACTTTCCATGTCATTCGGCAAACTACCTGTGTTAGTCAATGAAACCAGAATGGGAATAGTTGTTCATTCCTATGCCAGTCGTTGGAACTCCAAAGCTGAAAGCAAAAAGTATCCGGGATTTACTAACGCTTTGGAGTTGATTGAACATTGTTATAAAATTAAGGCGGGTGGCTTGCAGGTAGGCGTTGGAGGCTGGACAAAAGATTTTTCGAAACAGGTTCGCGAAAGACGTGAACAACTGGATCTGTATCTTGAAGGATCCATCGGGTTACCAAAAAAGCCAGAAGATGTATCGGTATTCGAAAAAGACGTGGTTGGCGCAAAGGAAGCGGGAGCCACTATTTTAAGGACGGTATGCCTAAGTGGAAGACGATATGAAAATTTTGATTCATGGGAGGCTTTTCAAAATTTCAGAAAAGCCGCCATCTATTCGATTCAACTAGCGGAGCCAGTCGTGCGAAAACATAAAATGAAACTGGCTATTGAAAACCATAAAGACTGGAGAGCCGATGAATTGGCGGGGATAATACAGCAGTTACATAGTGAGTGGGTGGGTGTTACCCTGGATTTTGGCAACAGCATAGCGCTGATGGAAGATCCAATGAATGTTGTCAATACGCTGGCACCATTTGTTTTCAGTACACACGTTAAAGACATGGGCGTAGAAGAATATAAAGATGGGTTCCTTTTATCGGAAGTGCCGTTAGGTCATGGTATCTTAGATTTGCCTGCCATGGTTGCTGCCTGCAGGAAACATAATCCTGATGTAAAATTTAGTCTGGAGATGATCACCCGCGACCCATTGGAAATTCCATGCCTTACTAATGCGTATTGGTCAACATACAATGGATTAGCTGCTTCGGAATTGGCCAGGACGCTTCGGATGGTTAAAGAACAAAGTTATCAGCCAGCACTTCCAAGAGTAGCACAGCTTACGATGGAAGGAAGATTGGCGATTGAAGAAGAAAATAATATTACCTCTCTTGCCTATAGCAGAGAAAAGTTGGGTCTCAATTAATTATATACCTTAATAATCATGATGAAAAAAGAAGATCTTCCTGGAATAAAACAATTTCATCTTGATGGAAAGTCTGCGATCATCACCGGTGGATCGAAAGGTCTTGGCCTGGCGATGGCGAAAGGACTCGCCTCGGCGGGTGCGAATATCATGCTGGTGAATAGAAATCATGAAGAAGGAGTTCAGGCGGCAAACGAATTAAGGGAAGGGTATGGCATTAAAGCAATTTCATTTGCTGCCGATATTACAGTTCAGCGCCAAACCGAGGAAATGATAAATAAAGGCATTGAAGCCTTTGGAAAAATTGATATCCTGATCAATAGTGCAGGCATCAATATCCGCGGCGCGATTGATGAAGTTTCTCCTGAAGATTTTAAGAAGGTATTGGATGTGAATGTTAATGGGAGCTGGTTATGTAGCAGAGCGGTAACTCCACATATGAAAAAAAACAAATCAGGAAGAATCATCAACCTGGCGAGCACACTTGGTTTAGTTGGATTATCAAACCGGACGCCCTATACTTCCAGCAAGGGGGCAGTCGTGCAGATGACGCGTGCACTCGCCATTGAGTTAGCGCCATTCAATATTCTGGTCAATGCTATTTGTCCAGGGCCGTTTTTAACGGAAATGAATTTGCCTATCGCGGAATCAGAGGAAACTAAAAAATTTATTATTGGAGCCACCGCCCTGGGGCGATGGGGTGAACTTCGCGAAATTCAGGGCGTAGCCATATTTCTTGCCAGTGACGCATCCAGCTATGTAACAGGAAGTATGCTAGTGGTGGATGGTGGATGGACCGCTAAGTAATCTTCAATTGGCTGCGGGGTTGTCTAAACAATCAAGGTAAGCACGTAAATCATGCACATTGCCGTGAAGGCCATAATCATCGTACCTAAACTATGCGTTTGATTTCCTAATTTAATATTCATTCCGGTCATCTGCGTCATCACCCAAAAGAAGCTGTCGTTGGCATGAGAGATGGCAACTGCCCCGGCGCCAATCGATAATACAGTAAATACTTTTAAGGTTTCCGTATCTAGCCCAAGGGAAGAAAGTAATGGCGCAACTACTGAAGCAGTGGTGATTATCGCTACCGTGGAAGAACCTTGCGCCGTCTTCAGGGCAAAGGCCATAATAAAGGGTAAAAATATTCCCCAGCTGGCGGCATTCAGATTTTCGCTTACTAACTCAGTGATCCCTGAATTCTGTAACATTTTTCCAAATACACCTCCCGCTCCGGTGATGAGAATAATTGGTGCCGCGGTGATCAGCGCGTCACCGATCCATCCTGTTGAGGATAAAATTTTTCTGTCAAATTTTTCAGGTAAGACAAAAGAAATGAAAGCTCCTATCAGCAATGCAATAACGGGACTTCCGATAAATTTTATAATTACTGTAAATGTATTCTCGCCAAAAGGATGGGTAGGGTAATCAGCAATTGATGAAAGTACAATGAGTAAGAGCGGAATAATGATGGGTAATGACGATTTGGTAATCGATGGGTATTTAATTTCAGATTCGGTTTTGTCGGCATCCAACTTTGGTTCCAACGTAAATCGGGATACATAATATTTTACAAAAAGAAAGCACGGAATCAAAGCTAACAGACTAATGATAACGCCCCAGAAAATCACCTGCCCCAGATCGGCACCAATTATACCCGCTGCTGCAATAGGTCCTGGCGTTGGTGGTACCAGTGAATGGCTCGCAGTAACGCCCAACGATAACGCAACGGTAGTTGCCGCAAAAGGTAATTTTCCTTTAAAAGACAACGATTTGTTTATGCTATTCAGCATCACAAATGCACTATCGCCAAAAACAGGAATGGATAAAATCCATCCGGTTATCATCATCGCTAACATCACCGACTTCTCACCAATGATGGACAATATTTTTTTTGCGATGACCAGCGCTCCACCTGTTTTTTCCAAAAAGGTGCCGATGATTACTCCTAATAAAATCACCAGGCCAATTTTACCCACCACACCTCCGAAACCATCGGTGATGGATTGAAGAATTAATTCACCGGACATTCGAGCCAGGAAGCCGTACAAGATAGCCCCGACAAAAAGCGCAAGAAATGGATGAATGTCAAACTTAACAATGGCTACTATAATAAGTGCCAGTGCAATTAAGATAATGAGTAATAGCATTGTATTTCCAATGTACTATTAATCCACTCAATGGCAATAATGATTTTTGAATTTGTGAACAGATTCACATTCGTTAGGGGTTTACCCCAACGTTTCTCGTCTCATTATTATACGCTTCGGATAATATTCATATAATGAGTCCATTGCTCCTGATCATTATTGGTTTACTGATTGTCCTGGGTGGAATCCTGGTATTAAAACTCCATCCTATCCTCGCCTTATTGCTGGGTGCCTTGGTGGTGGGTGGACTTACCTCATCTGCGTTGTTGACTGAGTATGCGATGAGCAAAGGGCTGTCTGAAAATCAAACCACCAACTTTCTCAATCAAACATTAGGAGAGCGAATTGTAATTGCTTTTGGAGAAAGTTGCCAGAAGATTGGATTACTTATCGTGCTCGCTTCCATTATCGGAAAATGTCTGTTAGAGAGCGGAGCCGCAGAACGGATTGTTCGATCGATGGTCAATGCCTTTGGTCAGAAAAAAGCAGCCGGTGCATATATGGCTTCCAGTTTTGTGCTTGCGATACCTATTTTTTTTGATACCGTTTTTTATCTGATGATTCCATTAGCACGGGCCATGGGAATCCGCAATCAAAAAATGTATGCGTTTTGTGTTATGGCGATCATTGCGGGTGGCACGATGGCACACTCGCTGGTGCCGCCTACACCGGGTCCGTTATATGCTGCTGGTGCATTTAATGTAAGTATCGGTTTGATGATTATGATGGGCACCCTGGTGGGATTGATG
>JAHEMS010000396.1 GCA_024643595.1 Bacteroidota bacterium | reverse complement strand
TTATCAACGACAGTTTTTTGTTGGGAAAAATTGCGCACATCCGCGACCACAGCGATTACATGATTCTCTTTTATTTGCGATAGTTTAGTTACGGCTTCATCCAACGAACTTTGTGTGCGGCCAGTTATGACGACATGCCAACCCGCTTTAATAAGCGATTCAGCAATGCCATATCCAATTCCCTTGCTCCCTCCGGTAATGATTGCAGTTTTCATATTAAAAATTAATTAAGAAATGTAAAAATAACATAGTGTTTTAGTATTCTATTTATTAGGAATATATCCCATAACACCAATTTTGGTAGAGAGAGATATTATTCCTTAAATTTAAGTAACCCATTGTCTTTCTTATAATTTCATTCTCCACTTTTTAGACATTTAATTAGTATTGATGAGGAACCTTATGAAGTTAAAAGTCTCTATAGTTCCAATATTATTTATTCAATGCTATGTTTACGCGCAAACTATTACCATAGGCCCTTATCTTCAAAAAGCTACACCCAATTCCATATTGGTTCGGTGGTATACTGACATTGACGTTGATAGTGAAGTCAAATATGGACTAACTCTTGGTAGTTTAACACAAAAAGTTACTGTAATGGGGACAAGAAAAAACCATACTGTGGAGTTGCCCGGCTTAAGCTCTAATACCAAATATTATTATAGCGTAGGTACTAGTGCAGGTATAATTCAATCCGGTTCGGACAATTATTTTTTTTCGCTACCAGGGCCGACTGACAAAGGCAAATATACTTTTTGGATTACGGGCGATGTTGGAAGCACCACTACAAGTAACCAAGCGAGTGTGCTTAATGCTTATAATTTTTATAAGGGGAATAATGTCACCAATGGGTGGATTCTTTTGGGTGACAATGCTTATGGTGATGGCCAAGATGAAGCCTTTAACTCCTATTTTTTTCAGGTATATCAAGGAAGCATTATGAAAATGGCCCCATTATGGCCGGCTACTGGTAATCATGAATATGATGATAATTTGACACTTCAACGGAGCCATGGAATTGCCTATTTTCGTTATTTTGATCCCCCAACCAACGGTGAAGCAGGCGGTTATCCTTCTGGATCTGAAGCCTACTATTCATTTGATTATGGAAACATTCATTTCATAGCGTTAGATTCCTATATCATTGAACAGATTGACGGGATTGATCATCGATTATTTGATGATGATGAACAGAGTCCACAGGTAATATGGTTAAAGCAGGACCTGGCAATGAATGATAAGGAATGGACCATTGTTTATTTTCATCATCCACCTTACACTAAAGGGTCGCATGATTCAGACAATCTAGCTGAATATGGATTAGTTGAGATGAGACAAAATATTGTTCCCATCTTGGAGCAGTATGACGTTGATTTGGTACTTTCCGGACATAGCCATAGCTACGAACGAAGCAGATTGATGACAGGTCATTTAGGTTTGTCATCTTCTTTTGTCAAAGACACTTACCAACTTAACCAGCCGAATGGATTTTATAATGGATCTGGAGATAATTGTATGTTTTTAAAGGATACGCCCCTTTCATCTTCGCGCATTGGAACCACACTATACGCTGTGGTTGGATCTTCAGGGCGGAAAGATAACCCAAAATCAATACCTGAATTTCCTCATTTAGCCATGGCATATGGCAGATATGATGTTAGAGGTTCATTAATTTTGGATATTGAAGAAAACCGTCTGGATGCTAAATGGTTGAATGCAAATGGCATTGTTGACGACCAGTTTACCATTATGAAAAACGTAAATAAGACAAATAACATTAGCCTGACTGAAGGTCAAAGTGTGACACTTGACGCTTCATGGGTTGGTCAGTATAATTGGAGTAATTCTTTGGGGAGCACAAGAAGCGTATCTTTTACCCCGACTTCAAGTGGAATCTACACCGTGACCGATCAATATGATTGTATCATGGATGTTTTTAATATTACTGTCAGTCCTTTACCAGTAGAACTGGTAAATTTTACAGCCAGAGTCGATGATGAGAAAGTTACCCTCAACTGGAGAACTGCTACAGAATTGAATAATGATTATTTTGAAATACAACGATTTGTTAATCCTGAAGAGATTAAAACAATTACCAAAATACCTGGCCATGGAACGACCAATGAAACACATGACTATGAATTTATTGATGTGTGGCCAGTTAATGGGATGGCTTATTACAGATTAAAACAGGTTGACTTTAATGGTAAATTCGAGTACAGCAATGTCATGCGAGTCAACTACGATGGAACCCGTTCAGTACAAGTCTTTCCTAATCCGGGAGATGGATCTACATTTAAGTTGTCACTTGGTCTGGATGAAGGGCCATTGTCTATAACGATCATGGAATCTGCCGGCCGAATTATTACTTCACCCTTTACGCACACCAGCTCAGCAACCAATCAGATGGAAATACAATTTGATTCAAGACTTCCTGCCGGAATGTATTTCGTACAGATCAAAAATATTGCTGGTGTTACTACCCGTAAATGGATAGTTAAATAGAAAGTTGTAAAAGATCAATTAGTAATCCCACGCTTATCTTTTATAAAGTTTGACACGGTACCCACTGGTTGTATCCAAATTCCATTGGCAGGATCTTGCACATAGGTGATCAGCTTTTTCAGGGTTTCAATGCGGGTGGTTTGATTACCTTCCACGTTGATCTCGTGGCCACCAAAGATTAACCAAAGACCATTTTTCTTAGCTTCATTAATCAGGGGCAAAAGTTGCTCAAAAGTTTTACCATCAATTTCAATACAAGTGAGCTGAGAAAAATTACAGTATAATGGATCATTGGGCGCTTCGTCCATCCAGCCTCTGCCGGATTGAAATTGCTCAGCTACCAGTGGTACATAACTTTTCGTTTCAACGCCACTTCCTACAAATTTTTGTCCGCAGGGATAAGCAAACACTTTACTGTCAACATTCAGTATCTCTTTTATTTGCTGGTTGCATTGCACTAATTCGCTTTTCATTCTATCTAATGAATATTCTTCCAGCGCATTTTTCCTTGACCAACTGAAGTTGCCAGTGCAGGGATGTGTGAGTGAATGATTACCAATTTCATGACCACTCTTCACCGCTGTTTTCCAGCCGACTAATTGCTTTTTTACAGAAGCGGGTACAACATAAAAAGTTGCTTTAACACCATATTGGTCGAAAAGAGGCGTACCCATAGTCACTTGACTTTCCCTGGCATCGTCAAAACTGAGGCTCATAGCCATTTGCTTTCCATCCGGCCAGGTAAAAGAGGATTGTGCAAATGAGTTGGCCGTTGTTAACAGAATCGCTGCTAATATTATTCTTTTCATATTTTCACAGGAGGTCTAAAAACCAAACTTTAAGGTAATGATCGGGAAGTTAATTAAAATAGTAATAAATCATGATGTCATTTACTTTGTCGGGTAATTTTTATCAAATAGATAAGGAATCATAAATGTTCTTCACTGAATATTACTTCATTTTTTTTATGGATTTATAACTACTCTTAGTCATTACGAATTTGACCAGATTGGTAAAGGTTGGGTAAAGGCGCTGGCGACAAAGAATTTCGTTCAATATTGGGTTGATATGATCATGACCAAAACGATAGAAGCAACTCATTACACTTGTTTCCCTGGTTTGCTTTATCACATATTGCTCAAACTTTTTTTTCCATTCTTTCAAATTAAAACCAAAGCGTTCGTGCAGCTCATTCCATATTTCTTTGATATGAGCTTCATCCAGAAACTCTTCTTCCTCCCTCGTTAACCGTTCCAAGACATGTCAATTATTATCTTTTTAACTTACGCAGCAAAGTTTAACTGAGGATTGAGGTTCACGCGAATCTGTTCGTCGATTTCAAGAAAAAAATAATCATTTGTGAACGTGATCTCGTCTTTACGATTTAGTTGTTTTAAAATAGGCTCATAGAATTCCAGGTCCACATCTTTTGCTTTAAACGCGGATAATCTTTCATATAGTGATATCAAGTCGCTTCTGGAGGGTTGGGTTTTAAACTTGAAATCGATATACGT
>JAHEMS010000395.1 GCA_024643595.1 Bacteroidota bacterium | reverse complement strand
TTAATAAAAAAAGCCCTCAATTTTTCGGAGGGCGAAACCCAATCGCTTGAATAACGATTACCCTAATTTACGCGATGACTTATTAATTTACTTTAATGGTTTGCTTCAATGCTTTTTTTTCATCCTTGGGAATATTTAATTCAAGTATTCCATTGTTGTACTTAGCATTGATTTTTCCGCCATCAACATTCTCAGGCAATGTGAAAGAGCGGCTGAACGAACCATAATGTGTTTCAATTGAATGATATGTCCTGTCTTTCTTATCATCGGTAAACTTTCGTTCACCACTAACCGTCAGGTAATTGTCATTCAATTCAATTTTAAAATCTTCTTTGTTCAATCCAGGTACAGCGAAATGAATTTCGAATGATGCCGGGTTTTCAACAATATCAACTTTTGGAATGAATGTGCTTCCGCCAGACCGTGCAAGCGAATCATTAAAAAACTTGTCAACCAGGTTGCTGAATGTGGTTGGAACAAACTCATTGGAGTTATAACGAATGATACTCATACTTTTATTTTTTTTGGTTTAACATCTGAATTTTTAACTCATTAAACCTATTAGTGAAAAGCATGCCGATAGAATTCTATCTAGATTATCAGGACATATTGGCTGAATTTGCATTCATTCCCTCATGCTGCATGACAAAAAGACTCATTTATAGCAGTTTTATCAATAATTTTGCCATTCTATAACTGCTAGATCCTTGCCTGATAGGTATAGAGTTCAAAGTAGCGACCTTTCTTTTCTATCAATTCTTCATGCTTCCCTTGCTCCTGAATTTGACCATTTTCGACGACCAGAATCTGGGTTGCTTGTCGTATAGTACTAAGGCGGTGAGCAATAACGAAGGTGGTTCTTCCTTGCATCAGTGTGCGCAGACTTTCTTGAATGTAGCTCTCACTTTCGGTATCCAGGTTAGAGGTTGCTTCATCCAAAATTAAAATGCGAGGGTTTGCCAGGATGGCTCTTGCTATGGCAATCCGTTGACGTTGTCCTCCTGAAAGTTTAACTCCACGCTCACCAATTACGGTATCTAATCCATTTTCAAATCGATCGGTGAACTCGTTAACAAAAGCAGCCTTGACCGCTGCCATCAATTCTGTTTCTGTTGCGCCTGGCCTTGGAAATAAAATATTTTCACGGATGGTTCCTTCGAAGAGAAAATCATCCTGAAGTACAACTCCTAATTGGCTGCGATAGCTTTCCAATGAGACTTTTGAAAGATCAGCGCTATCGATAGTAATTATTCCACTATCCGGGTTAAGAAAGGAAGCGGCTAATCCGGCTATGGTTGTTTTACCTGAACCGGATGTTCCTACCAAGGCAGTCACAGATCCTGAAGGTGCGGAAAATGTAATATTTTTTAAAACGGGTTTTCCTTCCTCATAGGCAAATGAGACGTCAGAGAATTCAATGTCACCTTTGATGTCGCCAATTTTAATGTTGCGTTGGGTCCCATCATCTTCGATGGGAGTATTCATTAGCTCTTCAGTACGATCCAAGCCGGCAAATGATTCTGTAAGCTGACTGCCAATGTTGCTCATTTGAACAATAGGCGCAATCATGAAGCCAAGGAATAGGGTGAATGAAAGGAAATCACCAAAAGTCAATTGCTGTTGAATGATCATATAACCGCCAATTCCCAAAATGCCAGCACTGGCCAATCCTAATAGAAATGTTGCTGCACTGGTGACCAGACTCGTGGAGGTAAGGGTCTTTTTTACATTTTGAAATAATCTATCTACCCCTTCTTCAAAAATTTTTATTTCCTGTTTTTCAGCGTTAAAGCCTTTGATTACCCTCACCCCATTTAAAGTTTCGGTAAGGCGTCCTGATACTTCGGCATTGAGTTTTCCCCGTTCGCGGAATACAGGTCGTATGTAGGCAAACGCCTTGAGAGAGATCAATCCAAATATCAGTACAGGAACCAGTACATAAATGGTAAGCATAGGGCTTATGCGAATCATCAACACGAGTGAGATAGCAGCACTTAAAAATCCGCCCACCAATTGTACCAAACCTGTTCCTACCAAATTGCGAACACCCTCTACGTCCGTCATCACACGCGAAACCAACGCACCAGATTTTTGATTATCAAAGAATCGAGTCGGCAATTTCAATAAATGTTGCTGCACCCTGGCCCTTAATACAGAAATCAGATGTTGTGCCTCAACACTTAGAATTTTGGTAAGTAAATAAGAGGTGATGGCCTGGATGGTAATAGACGCCACTACCGCGATAAGAACCATTTTCAGCATGTAAAGGTCTCCCTTGGCGATGACATCATCAATAATATATTTGGTAGCTCCAGGTAACACTAATCCAGCCAGTCTGCTTATGACAATCAGGATCAGGCCGATACCAATTAATTTTTTACGAGGCCAGATAATCGTTTTAAATACTTGTTTAAGCGTCACTTTTGGTTTACTCATGATCGTAGGAGGTGATTTTTTAGTCGTATTACCCGATAGACGAATTACTTAATCTTTTATTTTCCATTCGCAGTGCGAAGGTAGTATTTTGGTACATTGTTTTTTTCGGTTCTTTAAATGCCTCATTACGTATCATGAAAACATCACGCAGGGAGTTCATCAAAAATTCAATGCTGACCACAGCAGCAATTTCATCGGCACTGGATTCATCCGCATCTGGTTATGTTGAGAAACTTAAATATGATTTCAATGATTCAGTAAATCTATTCAAAGATCAGGCGGGGTTTAAGTTGAGTGTTTTTTCCAAGCACCTTCAGTGGCTTGACTATTCAGAAATGGCGAAGGTAGCGGCAACTATAGGTTTTGATGGCGTTGACCTTACCGTTCGTCCACAAGGTCATGTATTGCCAGAAAATGTCGAAGAAGACTTACCAAAAGCAGTGACCGCTGTAAGAAATGCTGGCTTACAGGTTTACATGATTACGACCGCTATAAATAGTGCGGATGATCCAAAGACCGAACGCATTTTGAAAACCGCTGCTAAATTGGGAATCCGTCATTATCGGATGGGTTATTTCGATTATGTTGAGAAGCTCAGTATAGAGGAAAACTTAATGAACATTAAGGATCAACTTTATAAACTTTCCCTCCTCAATGAGAAATATTCCATTTACGGTGAGTATCAAAATCACTCCGGGGTGCATTTCGGTGCTGCCATCTGGGATTTATATACTGTCGTTAACCAACTAAACACTCCGTGGATTGGTTCGCAATATGATATTTGTCACGCTACTGTGGAGGGCGCCAACACATGGTCCATCGGATTAAAATTACTGAAGCCCTTCATTAAATCTATCCCGATTAAAGATTTTAAATGGACGAACAGACAAGGAAAATGGCTGGTTGAATATGTTCCACTTGGTGAGGGTATGGTGGATTTCAAGGAGTATTTTACCTTGATGAATCAATACAAGATCAGTGTTCCGGTCTCAATTCATTATGAATATCCATTAGGTGGTGCCGAGCATGGAGCCAATACCATTACCATGAAAAAAGAAGATGTTATGTCTGCGATGAGAAAGGACCTGATCACGTTAAAAAAATTTCTTGCGGAAAGTAAGTTGATTGATCCGGTAAGTGAGAAATGAGAAAATTGAAACTGATAATAGTGATACAAATAAAATAATGGTTAACAGAATTTTACTATTCAGTCTGGTTGTATTCTTCTATACGCTGAAAGCAGAAGCCCAGGTCTCCAATAACCGCGCTGATGTAAATTTTCCGTATAAGAATATGCCAGCAATTTTGCCGGGCACAAAAATGCTTGCCTGGGAAGGTGATTTGTCGGTGCGCATGCTGGATGGAGCGCATACATTTATTGATGAAAAGATTGATCAGTCAATTTCCCTTCGTTCAAAATTATGGAGTCGTGATTTAAGTTCATCGACTGCTTATGAGAAATCCATTGAACCGAATCGTAATCGATTCATTCAATATATTGGTGTGGAGGACAAGAATAAATCATTATCAAACTACGGCGTTGGTTTTGCAGATAAATTTCCAAGCGTGTCTATGCAAAAGATTTC
>JAHEMS010000394.1 GCA_024643595.1 Bacteroidota bacterium | reverse complement strand
TGATAAAATCAAAGCCACTTCCCAGACTGCCATTGAAGCCATGCAACATAAAGGGCTTGAAGTGTATCTGCTAACAGGCGACAATCAACATACTGCCGAAGCGGTTGCGAAACAAGTGGGTATTCATCATTTCAAGGCGGAAGTTTTTCCTTCTGAAAAAGCTGACTTTGTGAAAAAATTACAAGGTGAGGGTAAAATTGTTGCGATGGTGGGCGATGGTATTAATGATTCGCATGCGTTAGCGCAAGCCGATATAAGTATTGCGATGGGCAAAGGTTCTGATATCGCTATGGACGTTGCTAAGATGGTATTGATTACTTCCAATCTTGAGTCAATACCCAAAGCGCTGAATCTTTCCACTAAAACCGTACGGGGTATTCACCAAAATTTATTCTGGGCCTTTATCTATAATCTAATTGGAATTCCGATTGCTGCCGGATTACTTTATCCCATCAATGGATTTTTACTCGATCCTATGATTGCTGGTGCCGCCATGGCGTTGAGTTCTGTTTCAGTGGTGAGTAACAGCCTGCGATTAAGGGCAGCTAAGATCTGATCATTTTTCAATCTTTATGCCCTTCATGGACTGCGCCATTTTAACCGCCTCGTAAGCATTTACCATTCCCCCGGAAATACTCAGCTGACTGAATTCAACTTTGCCTCCGCCTGGTTTTTGTACTTTGAGGTTATCAAATTTCCGGGTCGACTTCATCAAGATATCCTTCACCTGCATAGCAGAAAGCTCGGGGAAATATGACATTAATAAGGCAGCGACGCCAGCGGTGGTTGGACTCGCCATACTGGTTCCGTCCATGCTTCTGTATTTATTATCTGGTACTGTGGAATAAATTTCTACTCCCGGTGCAAATAGCGAGACTGTTTTCTTTCCATAGTTGGAAAAACTTCCAACAAAACCGTCATCAGCTCCAGCCGATGAGGCGCCTACTTCAATCCAGTTCTTGGCTTCTTTACCATCAAGATAAATCCGTGATGGAAAATTTTTCTCTTCATCAATATTTTCTGCGTCATTGCCAGCCGCATGTATAAGCAACACTCCTTTTTGTTCCGCATAGTGCACCGCTTTATCCACCGCGTCCTTATCCGGAGACATCGACTTACCAAAACTCATATTGATAATTTGCGCCCCATTATTAACCGCATAGATGATGGCATTGGCCACATCCTTATCACGCTCATCACCGTTAGGCACAGCACGAACTACCATTATCTTTACATTATCGGCTATACCGTTAATGCCAATATCATTTGTGCGATCAGCTCCTATGATCCCTGCCACGTGAGTGCCGTGTTCTGGGTCCGGTCCTTTTACATCGCTGTTCCCATAATTCCTTTCCTGTAGGTTACCGATATTATCACCAACGATTTGCCTTGAATCAAAACTTTCATTGTATCCAAAATTGACAATTACCCCGTAATAATCCACCGCTTCCTTTAATTCATCGAGGTATTCTTCCAGGTCAGCATCTTCACCCATGTTTCTATACATGCTTAATAAAAACCCCTTGGCAAACAACAAACCCGGATCATCGGTATTGAATTTCTTTACTTCTTCCGGAGTGATCTTTTCAACGTTCAACATCTTCTTCAGGGTATCAATACTAAAGGTGATGCTTCTGTACATATTTGAATACAACTTATATTGTTGCTCATTTTTAGCCTTTAGTTTTTCAAACTTGTCCTTAATCTTAGTGTATGATTCAAACTCCACCCTTTGCTTTTTCGATAATTTATTACCGTCGGCATTTTCATACTTCATTTTCAACCGGAGGTATTCGCGGGTAAGTTCGTACGTATCTGCATCCACATTCCCGTCCTTACCGCCAATAAAGTTCCATCCATGGATATCATCGATGTATCCGTTTTTATCATCATCAATACCATTTTCAGGAATTTCCTTCTCATTCACCCAAATCACTCTTTTCAGGTCTTCATGATCAATATCGATTCCTGAATCAATTATGGCGACAATCACAGGACGAGAAGGCTGATCCTTCAATAGTGTCTGGTAAGCCCTGTTGGCACTCACGCCCTGTACGCTATCTTGCTCCGGATCTTTTAAAAACCAATCATTAGGAATTGCCTTTTGTTCCAGAAACTGTGAAAATGCCGGAACAGCAACCAGAAAAAGAAATATTACATATAATAAGCGAATCTTCATTGTATAAACTGTCTATTTAGAACCGGCAAATATAGTTGTAAACTGCTAATAATCAGACCCTATTTGCGTCATCCACGTTAAAAATTTCCTGCAAAATATTCCATAGAACGAAAAAATTATGCCTAAAAGTACGTCAGTAGGTTAAGCCGTAAGAATTCATATCCTCAGGATTAAATAGTTCCAATATTTGACTGACGTTAATTTTAAAGATATGATAACACTATGTATTGCAGGGGTTGCGCTTTTCTATACCGTATTCTTTTATACCGTCATGAAATTTCAGCATAAAGAAGTTATTAACCCTGCTTAGTTGGAGAGCACTTTTATTTAGAGTTGCCATATATCTAGTCTGTCAGCTTTAAAATTCCAAAAGAGGATGGTATGTGGAAATTAGGTGTGGGCGAATCTGGACGTACCCAGCTGATCCATTTAATTTTAGAATTATCTTCAGTAATTTCAACGCAATCACCCCTATAAACGCCTGCTTGCAAAATATTTCCCTTTAAAAGTTGAAGTTCCTTTAAAGATTTCTTGCTGATGGCTACCTCTACGGTATATCCATCGGCTTCTTTGCTCGCTTTAACAATTAGCTGGCCAGCAGGCCAGGTCCATTCAGGATTAAACTTTCTGTGATACTCCGCTTCATAATCATATACTCTCCCGTTAGGGTCTAATTCAAGTCCATAATAAGGCGACATCTTCTCATCCTTTCGAAAGAAAATCTCCACACGGTCTGAGAATACTACTTCTGATTTTTCATTTGTTTTTACAAAGACATTAATATGATCATCCTTGACTTTGTAAAGGCAATAGAGCCAATCCTTGCTATGCAATGCCTTGAAGGAAGTAAATGGGGGACTTTCCTTTTCCCAGGGATAAATGAAATCAGTTAATTCAATCGCGGTTTTCCATTTTGGATCATCACCCATTCCGTTAACATTAATTTCTTTGTTTCCGATAGACTTTACCGAATAAGATTTAACCGGTTCATTGGTAGCTAGAATTCCTGTTGCCATGATAAGTAGTAATATTGATTGGATCATATTATTGGGTGCTATGGAGTGAATCGCTTTTACGTTAGGCTGAGGCCTTTAATAATTCTTCTTGTATTCGTCTGGCAACTTCTTTTTCCTGGCCCAGCTTCAGCATAAAGACAGTGATCCGAAAACTATCTTCTTTTTCCCAGCCAATAACTTCAATGGATGGGCTTCCACTGCGCAGTCTTTCCACAACCTCATCACGCGATGCCTTTACTTTGGACCTTTCCCATGTAATCTCCAGCGAGGGCGTGTGATTGGCTACCGGAGGAATGATTACTTCGGTGGTTACACCCTTGATACTTTTTACTGCACTTTTGACCACCTCAATCTGATTTTCCCATGTTTTCCAATCCTTTTCATGGTCACGTTTAATGTAACTGTCGAGCGCTACATACATGCCAATCATTTCTTCTTTGTTCACTTTCATTCCCCGGCCAATATTTCCTCCTCCCGGAGGTCCGTTTAAGCGAGCCGCTGCAATCAATTCCTTTTTGCCCATGAGAATTCCTGTGCTTTGAGGGCCGCACATTGCCTTTCCTCCAGAAATGCACACCAGGTCAAATCCCATGATATTGTACTTCCACAGATTTTCAACTGGCGGAACATCTGCCGCTATATCAATCATCGTAGGTATACTGTGTTTCCTGGCAAGGTCTAACCACGGCTGATGTTGAATCTTACCAACCGGTGCTTCGCGGTTAAGAAACCACATCATCGCAGTCTTTTCATTGATTGCGCCCTCCGCCTCTTCCAATGTCTCAACTGATACAATAGACACGCCTGTATTGGTTAGCGCATGATGA
>JAHEMS010000393.1 GCA_024643595.1 Bacteroidota bacterium | reverse complement strand
ATGCGATCCGGCAGCATGAAGCGTGGTACAAAGGGGATGGCGTTTATGGCGATGGACCGGATTTTCACTTTGATTATTATAACAGCTATGTCATTCAGCCGATGATCCTCGATATCCTATCCACCATGAATCAGGAGACTGGTGGCATGAAAGAATGGCTTCAGATATTTGAAACAAGGTCAAGACGCTATGCCATGATTCAGGAACGGCTGATTTCGCCGGAAGGTGCATTCCCGCCCATTGGAAGATCGCTTGCATATCGTTGTGGGGCATTCCAATTATTGGCTCAAATGGCCTTGCAAAAAAAATTACCGGAAGCCTTGCCTCCGGCACAAGTAAGAAGTGTACTCACTGCCGTCATCAAAAGAAGTTTGGATGCACCAGGTACTTTTGATAAAAATGGATGGTTAACCATTGGTTTCTGCGGACATCAACCTGGCGTTGGCGAAACATATATCTCTACCGGCAGTTTGTTTTTATGTACTGCCGCGTTCTTGCCATTAGGCTTGCCAGAGTCAGATGAATTTTGGTCATCACCTGCTCAGGATTGGACGAGCAAAAAAGCATATTCGGGAAATTCATTTCCGATTGATAAGGCATTGAAATAGAAATACAGTTACCTTGATCTTTGCATCTCCATGAAGTGCATCGATCGTACAAAGATTTATTCATGAAATAAGATTTAGATTAACGTAACCGATTTTGGGTTGGAAAGAGACATGATCAGAAAACATTTAAAACACACCATGAGAAAGAATACATTCATACTACTTGCTGTTTTATTCACTTTACTATCCAGTTGGGTATTTTCGCATGCCGAAAGCAAGGAAACTGCTTCTAAAATAAGAGTACTCATTATTGATGGTCAGAATAATCATAAGCAATGGCCCAAGATTACCTACATGGTGAAAGCCTATCTTGAAGAAACAGGAATGTTTACCGTGGATGTAAAGCGCACCGCATTTACGTGGGAAGGAGAAGAATATTTGAAGACTTTTGCCATACAAGGAACTGAAAATACGGAGGCCCTTAAGGAGCCAAAGCCTGACCCCAACTACCAACCTGATTTTTCAAAATATGATGTTGTGGTATGCAACTTTGGATGGCGTGCAGCACCCTGGCCAATGGCAACACAAAAGGCATTTGAAACTTTTATTCAAAATAGTGGAGGTCTTGTGATCCTCCATGCTGCAGATAATTCGTTTCCTGAATGGAAGGCCTATAACCAGATGATTGGTCTTGGGGGCTGGGGCGACCGTACTGAAAAGGATGGTCCATATGTTTATTATAACGATAAAGATGAGTTGATCCGCGATACCAGTACGGGTAAAGCTGGCGAACATGGCCCACAACATGAATATGAAATTACCATACGAAACGCCAACCATCCCATCACAAAGGGAATGCCTATGAAATGGCTTCATACCAAAGACGAACTTTACAGTAAATTGAGAGGCCCTGCGGTGAACATGGATATTCTGGCCACCGCCTATTCGTCTACTGAATATAAAGGTACGGGTCGACACGAACCCATGCTGATGACGTTGCGTTATGGCAAGGGAAGAATATTTCACACACCCATGGGCGATTCAGATTATTCTGCTGAAGATGTTGGGTTCATCATTTGCTTACAACGAGGTACCGAATGGGCCGCTACTGGAAAAGTAACACAAAAGATACCAAGCGACTTTCCAACAAGAGAAAAATCCAGCGCAAGGACATTCCAGAAATAAGCAAACTCCTTTTTCACTAACTGCCATGTAAAACGAGGTAAGCGGTATTAATTTTTCACATTTTGTTTCTCAATGGTAACATCTGCCCTGTTGTTCAACTCTACATGGGCTCCATCCGATAGCTTAATTGCTGACGTACGCTTGTCATCAAATGCGGCACTACCTCTAAAGTTTTCGATCCGTAAACTATTGAAGCTATTTATCTCCAGTGCATGTGTAAAAAATGCAGGAAGTCCATCTCCCCAATTAATGGTAAAATTGGTTAGTACAAGATTATTGACATGCTGGGCATAGAGTGCAGGTATATCGTGCTTAAACAAAGCTTTATCTTTTGATGAGGCCGGTCGTAAATCAAAATTGCCTCCATACGTTTCGCTGTATTTTCCGTTGAGTATAGTAAGACTGACATTCTGAAGCGTAATATTTTTTATCGGACTGCCATCACTTCCGTAAATCAACATTCCTGTCTCGCTGGTTGCCATGATGTTAGAAAAACGAATATTGTTAATAACTCCAGCCTTTCCCTGCTCCGAATCCTTGACAGCCGATAGGTGAATTGGTTCACCCTTGCCCCACCAATGACCTGAATGTAAACGGGTACTCATGATGATGTTATCAAACAATACATTTTCTATTGAACTCTCGTTGCGTGCAAAAACACCAATGCCTCTATTGGATGTTTCCATCACAATGTTGCTGAACACCAAATTGCGAATGGGGTGATGGCCATATCCAACCCGGATGCACGCTGAGCGCGAGGATAAAATACAATTCGACACAACCACATTTTCAGCGTAGCCGGTTTTATTGCCAATGTAATCAGCGGCAACTTCATCACCCGGCATCAGGCCATCGCCAAATCCCGTAACGATAATAGCATCGTCTCCGGAAAAAATCTGGCAATCGGAAATACTAACATTGCGCGAACTGGTAACATGAATGCCGTCACTGTTGGGAATTAATGGATCAGTTTGAATGCTCACGCCTCTGAATGCTGCATGGTCACAATCCTGCATTCGCACGGTCCATTCGGGAGTGTTATTTAAATGGACATCGACTATATTAATATTTTCACAACGCTCAATAGTGAGCATCATGCCTGGACGGAAGTTGTATGAAACGGGACCATCTTCAAAAATGGTTCCTTCTTTCATGTAGGCTTCTCCTTGTCGAGTATATTGTCTGTCCCAATCGTGCCCCATATGTGGTTTATCAATGCCGTTCATAAAGGAGGTTCCGTTTCCGTTTATTTCACCGAACCCAGTTATAGAAATATTCCTGGCATCGGCTGCATAGATAATCCCATAGCGATTGTACCCTTCATGAAAAAGTGCATTGTTCATGGGTTTATAGTCAACCGTGTCCGTGCTGCCTAATAAGGTGGCACCCGCTTCCAGATGCAGGTTTACGTTGGACAATAAGATGATCGTCCCTGTTTTAAAAATTCCAGGTGGCACATTCACAGTTCCACCACCATTTGCATAGCATGCCTGAATTGCTTTATTAATGGAGACGGTGTTTATAAAGTCACTTTCAGTATTGGCACCATATTGAAGGATGTTATAGGTATTGCTGGGTGTATTACAGCTAAAAAGCCAAAGTGAAATAGATAAGAATCTAACTATTTTCATAACAGTAAAGGGCATGTTATTCAAGTTGGAAAATGTCAAGTTATATTTGTGTTACTTCAATTGTAGTTGTATCCATCTTACAATTTCTTCCAATGCCGTCGGTGAAAAGGTTTGCGCTATAGTAGCGTATTCCGATGGGGCACCCGTGATACATTCTTGAAAGAGATGGTTTAAGTTTGGTAATTCTTTGATGGTGACTTTTTTATTACCGCCTTTTAGTAGGGCTTTTTCTATAGCTTCTAAATTTTGTTTGGGTGGAACCTGCAAATCTTTTGCTCCATTAATTGCTAATACCGGGCATTTTACTTTTTCCAACGTAGGTGAAGGATCGTACTTAATAAAGAATTGCATCCAGGGGCTCGTAATCTGATTGACTTGTGCCTGGATCAAATCATCTTCGTTCATTCCTTCACGTTTAGCCGTTGGATTTTCCGTTAGTTTTTGCTTAAGATAGTTGGTCATATCTATCTTTAGTTGTTCAGTATTTTCAGACTTAACCACGATTTCAAAAGCACCTGTATTTATGGCTTTGGCTTTTTGCAGATCTTCATCACCTACACCGGAGGCTTTTCCTATTAATTCCTGCTGCAATAGCAGCAATTGATCACCTGGAATTCCAGTTCCGGCTAACAACACAATAAATGCAATGTCTTTAGAATTACA
>JAHEMS010000392.1 GCA_024643595.1 Bacteroidota bacterium | reverse complement strand
AAGACCAAGACCTGTTCCCTGACCGGTGGGTTTGGTGGTGAAGAATGGTTGAAAGATTTTTTCTTTGATATTTTCGGGAATACCGGGGCCGTTATCCTTCACACATATTTCTATGGAATTTGAGTGCTTTTTTGTGGCGACCACAACTTCTGGCTTATATTCTTTGCCTGTCTGTCCGGTAGGCAGGCTTTCAGCTTTCATCCTTGAGCTTACAGCATAAAAAGCATTGTTGATCAGGTTGAGCAGGACCCTACCGATATCTTGAGGTACAACTTCAATCTTTGGCAATGATTCATCCAACTCAGTTTTAAATTCTGCGCTGAAATTTTTGTCTTTGGCTCTCAATCCGTGATATGCCAATCGTAAATACTCATCGACGAGACTGTTGATGTCTGTGGGTTCTTTTTTGCCTGTGCTGGTTCGGCTGTGCTCCAGCATGCCCTTTACTATACTGCTCGCACGTTGTCCATGATGATGGATTTTGTCCAGGTTTTGCTTTAAGTCTTTAGCAAGCTCTTTAGCCACCTCATAATCTCTTTTCTCTAGTTCTTCCTCCATTTCATCGACCAACTCACCACTGACTTCTGAAAAATTATTTACGAAATTCAAGGGATTTTGAATTTCGTGTGCAATGCCGGCGGTGAGCTCTCCGAGACTGGCCATTTTTTCTGATTGGATGAGTTGGGATTGGGTAATTTTTAATTCGGTGTATGCCTTTTCAATTTCTTTGGCCTGTGCAAGTTCCTTTTGTTGAGCCTTCTCTCGCTCTGATCGGATAATACGCTGTTGTTGATAGTGATGTATTATCCATACAGCACTCATAAATAGCATGGTATACGCACCATATGCCCACCATGTTTTCCACCAGGGGGGAGTAACGTGAATAGTCACTGTTTTTTCTGCCTTCGTTCCATCCAGGCTAATAGCTCTTATCTTAAAATAATATTCACCCGGCGCAACAAAAAAGTAATGGGCGCTTTTTTCTCCTTCAGCGGGACGCCATTCATTATCATAATTTTCAAGCATGGTATAATATCGTAGAGATTCCGGAGCACGATAATCAATGGCAGCAAAATTGAAAGAGAAGTTATTTTGATCGTACTTTAAAGTTATTTCATTGGTTTCTTCAATTGGTTTTACTAACGGACTCCCATTTCCATCGCGTACAGCTAGATTATTTATCGAAAAAGTCGTAATCAAAATGTTTAACGAGCGCGTACCGGCAATAAGTTCATTTGGGGAAAATGAATAAAAGCCTGCGTAACTTCCAACTAGTATTTCACCTTTACGTGTCTTATAAATGGATCCGGGAACAATGCTAATTGGCTTAATACCTGACTTACTTCCAAAGATCAGTGTTTCATTTCCATCAGGGTTTATTTGTGTTATTTGGGAAGGAGTAGTAATCCATAAATTTTTTTCATCGTCTTCTATTATTCCAAAAATCGATTCATTCCGGATTTCAGTTTGTGGATCAAGGGCGCTTAAAAACTTATCTTCCAATTTATCGTATCGAAAAAGTCCGTTTTGCGTTCCTGCCCATAGTGTACCTTCTGCATCTTCATATAAAACTGTGACGATGGAAGAAGCCTTGAGGTAATGCTTAAATTTATTGGCTTGCCGATCAAGCCGATTGAGACCTCCATTTTGCGTACTCACCCAGATTTCCCCATTCCGGTCTTCTAAAATACTAATGGTTCTATCTGTTCCGATTGAAGTGGAATCATTTGGATTATGCCGGTATTTCTTCATGGCTCCACTTTTTGAATCGTATTGAATAAGACCTTTTGAAGAATACAAAGTGGTAAACCACATTAAGCCCTGACGATCTTGAAGGATATTTAATATTCGAACGCTATCCAGATCATTTGACAATTTTGAAAATTTATGTTTGATTTTATCGAAGATCAAAACCCCTGTAAATGTGCCTAACCAAAGTGTATTTTCCTTTTTCTGTAAAATCGCGGTAAACCCGTTGTCGGTGCTGAAAGAGGTACTTAGACTGTCGGTTCTAAATTGCCGGATAAGGTTTTGCTTATTGTCAAACTGAAACAATCCACCTTCAGCGCTCGTCACCCAAATAGACCCATTTTCATCTTCAAGGAAGTGGTTTAACTGGTAATTATTGGTTGAATGAGTAGTGATTTTTTTTCGAACAGGGTCGGCTCTGAATAAGTTAGCATCTTGCGTGCCAAACCAGATTACCCCATCGCGTGAGGTATAGGAACACCAGACGCCGGCATCCGGAAACCCATTGCCGGATTCATAGTTGGTTATCTTTTTTGTAAGCGTATCATACAGGTTGATACCCGAACTCAGGCTTCCAATCCAGATATTCCCGGCACCATCTTCATTTATAAATGTCACCAGGTCATTCGTCTGGTTAAATTCATCGGATTTAATAGGTGGCCGGCTTAACTTCTCCGGTTGCAAGGGATCATACTGATGGCGTTCAAAACGGCCGGTCTTGCGGTCCATCGTATGCAATCCATCATGCAGTGTACCGATCCAGAATACGCCTCTACTATCCTCGAAAATAGATTTCACTTTATTATTTAGCAGACTGTTTTGATTTTTTGGGTCATGCAAATATTGGGTAAAGGTGCCGTCTTCCTCATAACGGTTAAGCCCACCAATCGCTGGGGAATTGTTGAAAAAGGGGAAACCCGTTCCTATCCATATTACACCCTGATGGTCTTCATAGATCACATTGATATTTTCACAACTCAGACTTTTTGGATTTTCTGGATCACTTTTGAAATGTGTAAACTCACCCGTTTGCTTATCTAACAGATCAAGTCCATCACCTGTACCTACCCATAATCTTCCTTTGCTATCGCCCAAAATCGCAAATACAGAGTTGCTGTTTATTGATGTTGGGTCACTCGAATTATGCTGATAGTGTGTAAATGTTCCTGTGGCCGGGTCATATCGGTCTAATCCACTCTCACCAAATCCAACCCATATCATTCCTTCTTTGTCAGCGAAAATTGTTTCGATGGATCCAACACCTAATGAATTTGTATTTGTGTCGTCATGTCTGAAACTGATCAAGCGGTTGCCGTCATACCTGTAAAGGCATTTTTCGTTTTGGCCCCCAAACCACATATAACCAAGTGGATCTTGCGCGATGGCCGTAATTTTGCCTATGGCTTTTCCATCTTTGCTCTCAACTTTGTAGAATGTTACGTCAGCATCTTGTGCCGGAGCTATATGAATGATGAGTAGAAAAAGAACAATTGCTATACAAATTTTTGTGATGTGCATACTCACCTAATTAATAATTAAAATACAAGTAATTCTTAGACACGACCAAACGCGTGGGCACTAATATCCCGGATTTTGTACCATGTATTTATTTACACCTATTTGCTGATTAGGGATTGGAAACAATAAATTTCGGGGATCACTTACATAATCCTTTTCTTGAAATGGCTCAAGGAACTTGCCAAAGCGTATTAAATCCTGACGTCTCCAGCATTCAAGCCATAACTCACGCGCTCTTTCATCTAACAAAGTGTCCAGGTTGACAGATGTCAATGGACTTGCTCCTCGTGATGGATGTTGACGAATTGCATTAACAAGTTCCAACGCTGTACCCCCAAAAGGTCCGGCAATTGTTGCCGTGCCACCACGCAAGATGGCCTCTGCTTTCATCAACAAAACATCAGGCAATCTGAAATACACCCAGTCGTTATTGAAGGCAACTTCATTTGAAAAATCAAATATATATTTCTGAGGTCTGATACCCGTAATCTCTAAATCATTACCACTTTCAATTAGCTTTACATCCCTGGTAAAAACTAATGGGTTGCCTTTATTATCTTTTAACGGTTCGCCTGAAAGCACATCATATTGTTGGCCGATCAAAAAACCCGTATTTATTTGATTTGCTGGATTGGGAATCCAAGATGCAGTTGGGTTTGGGTATACCTGGCCCCTGCGCAAATCTGATTCTTCAAACTTGTCAAATAGATCCGAGAGCACGGCAAATCCATTTGCACCTATATAAGGGAATATATTATAGT
>JAHEMS010000391.1 GCA_024643595.1 Bacteroidota bacterium | reverse complement strand
TTCATATAATGTTCGGCTGATCGGAGAAAGTCGTATCTGAGAAAGTTGGTCTATTATTTCAGTGTCTGATTTGAACGAATTTGAGAAGGGAGCAAAATCGTTGGTTATAAGTTTGAACCGAGTTTCCGGTGGAAACAATTCAACGATCTCTCTCACAAAATTGATCCCGGCATCAAGCGCACGAACCTTTCCTTCCACGGGTGCCGACATGCTGAAAGAATTATCCAGATAGATGGCAATATTTCTTTGAGCACTTAGCTGCTCGCGGGCCGGTAAAAAAGGCTGGGCAAACGCTACAACCAGGAAGAAAATAAATAGCAAGCGCGAAATAAGGACCAGGTATTTCTTCAGTTTCCGCTTTTGGGTAGTCTCCTTTTTCACCTGTTTGAGGAAACGGATATTCGAAAAATAGATGCGGATAGTTTTACGAAAATTAAAAAGGTGGATGATGATTGGTATAGCCAGGGCGGTGAGTGCCCACAAAAACATCGGATAGTTAAAACTCATCATTACAAAAGTAAGCAAACAACCGGTATTAGAACGTGGATTTTACGGTTGATATAAGCGATGGAGTTAGTCAAATAAAAAAGGCCTCCCACACAGGAGGCCTTTTCTACCAGGGAAGTACGTAGATTACTTCTGCTTGGTGCCTAACATCGCCAGATCATTCACATTGATCTCGGTAACATACCGCTTCTCACCCTTATCCGTTTCGTACATCCGGTGAACCAGTTTCCCTTCCACAGCTACTTCCGCACCTTTCTTTAGATACTGTCCTGCAATATCGGCCAGCTTACCCCAGATGACAATATTATGCCATTGCGTGTCTTCAACTTTTTCTCCTTTCGCATTTTTGTAGGCGTCTGACGTTGCGATTGTAAAAGATGCTTTCTGGCTCTTTCCAAAAGATTTCACTTCAGGATCTTTACCTAAACGACCGATTAACTGAACACTGTTTCTTACACTTTTCATAATTGTACTTATTTAATTGTTAAACATTTATTTTTCCTATTGGAGTCTCCGGGATTATTGCCGATTGACGATACAAAGGTGAGTGAATGGAAAAGTGACAGTCGTATGTTATTCAATTACTTTCGGTTATATTCGTTTATAAACGTTTATAAACGGCTATAAAAATCACTAAATACAGCTTATTATGGCTAAAAATGAGGAAAAAGTGTGTCTGGAGTGCGGCACAAAAATAAAAGGCAGGGCAGACAAAAAATTTTGCTCCGACCAATGTCGGGTTAGCTTTAACAACAAATTGAACCGCGATGAGACTGCATATATGAATAATGTAACCAACATCTTACGGAAGAACCGCAGAATACTGATCGAACTAAATCCGCAGGGCAAAGGAAAAGTGAGTCGCGATAAACTAAATGATAAAGGTTTCGACTTCAATTATTTTACCAGTCAATACATAACGAAAGAAGGATCTGTATATCATTTTTGTTATGAACAAGGTTATCTTGCCCTTGAAAAAAACTGGTACCTACTCGTCACAAGAAAAGAAGCATAATATTCCTTCCATCAACTACCTAAACGCTACCTCATGAATAATTGGTCTTTACAAGGGAAAAAAGCATTAATCACTGGAGGTACCAAGGGTATTGGCCTCGCCATCACACGCGAATTTCTTGAACTCGGCGCAGAAGTATTAGTCGTTGCCCGGAGTACCAAGAACATTCAAGGCAAACTGAAAAACTCTGCTAACCTTTTCACGGTGGAAGGAGATCTTACCAATCGGGAAGTTCGCCAATCTCTTTTTAAAAAGATTAATGAAAACTGGGGAAAGCTGGATGTACTGGTGAACAATGTAGGGACCAACATGAGAAAGAAATTTGTAGAATATACGGAAGAAGAATACCGACAAATTTTTGAAACCAACCTCTTTAGCATGATGGAACTCACCAAACTTTGTTATCCCTTGCTCAAGAAATCGGAAAGTGCCAGCGTCATCAACATCGCTAGTGTTGCCGGCTCATTTGATGTACTGAGCGGGCCGCCATACGGGATGACGAAAGCAGCTATTATTCAATTTACAAAACACCTGACTGCCGAGTGGAGTATTGACAACATTCGTGTAAACTCCATTTCTCCCTGGTACATAGATACTCCATTGGCTAAGCCAGTATTGGAACAGCCCGAACGGCTAGAAAAAATATTGGCCCGCACCCCCATGGGACGTGTAGGACAACCCCACGAAGTTTCGGCCCTGGCTTCATTTCTGGCGATGGATAAATCCAGCTACATCACCGGTCAGAATATTATGGTCGATGGAGGCATGAGTGCGAAAGGTCTCTAAGTAAAATTAAACCTATCTATTGTGTGCCAATAGGGATGTCGCGATGATAACCATTGGCCAGTTCATTATACGGTAATTGAACAATCAAAATACCGTGCTTATATTGAGCGCGAATATTTTTCGCATCGATAAAATACGGAATAGGTTTATGGTAGACGATATAGGGTACTGAAATAAGTGTTCCTCTTGATTCTATATGGTGCGTAAAGTATACAACCAGTTGGTTGTTGTTGATTTTTACGTGCATTTTGTCTTCTGTAATTCCAGGAACTTTCAATTCAATCTGTCGATATTCCTGATGTTGCGAAAGTTTAATTACAGGTTCTGAAATACCACCATGTAATGTATTCGTGACATCGATTGTTTGTATAATTTCATCACTTACAAATCCTTTTCTTCTCATCATTATCAAATCTTATCTACTAACCATCAATCTTCATTCCTTTACCTCAAAAAAGTCAAAAAGGCAGTAAATTATAAGCTGGATAGGTCAAATTGTCCTTCTATTTCAGTTTGATAAAAATGTATTAGCCATCAACAACACATTATTGATTTCAGTTGTGCTTAAATGAAATACGTCAAATATTGACACGTTTTTTTTTACACGATATATACCAAAATGAAACCGCGTTGCGATAACCTAATGGAGTTTGTGAAGCAAGGTTGCAACAACATCACATTTATCAGAAATCTGTTTGAGCATTAATCATGCTGAACTACTTTTCAATCATGAATTCAATTAGTCTCACAGCCAGACAGGAAAAAAAATTATTTGACATAGCCATGATTTTAGGCGTATTCACTATAGGCTACAACCTTGCTGAGGGAATAATTGCTACATGGCTTGGCTATGAAGATGAAACATTAGCCCTGTTTGGCTTTGGAGTAGATAGTTTCATTGAAATGATTTCTGGGACCGGTATTGTTTATATGGTCATGCGTATCCGGCAATCACCGTTAAGCAACCGAAGCAACTTCGAAAGGACAGCGTTAAAAGTAACGGGCACTTCATTCTATATATTGGTTGCTGGTTTGATTATTTCTTCAGCGGTCGCACTCTTTTCGGGGCACAAGCCTCAAACCACCTTTTGGGGAGTTGTCATATCGCTTATTTCAATTGTGGTCATGCTCGTTCTGATTTATGGTAAAATCAAAACCGGCAAATCACTCCAGTCAGATGCCATTTTAGCGGATGCCAATTGTACGAAGGTTTGTATTTACATGTCCTGCGTTCTCCTGGCCTCCAGTGGTATTTATGAGTTAACTGGCTTTCCCTATGCAGACGCATTGGGTACCTTGGGCCTCGCCTGGTTTTCCTATCAAGAAGGACAAGAGTGTTTTGAAAAGGCGGCCAGCAATAAGAATTGTGGTTGTGATCATGATCATTAACTCAAGCAATGAATAGAACAAAAATCCGATAAGGATTTGTATGAAGCATGACATTAGGATAGAGATCGCAAGACCGGAAGATGCTGCAGCCGTAGCTCATTTATTGAATCAAATGGGGTATCCGGTTTCCGAAACAGATGCGGTCAAAAGAATAATACAATACACACAACCTTCCTACTTTTTGCTACTCTCAAAAAATGAAGTCGAAACTATTGGTTTAATTGCCTTGCACATTTATGATGTACTACACCTTCCCGCCCCCGAAGGCCGGGTCATATCATTTTGCGTGGATGAAAAGGTAAGGGGCAATGGAATTGGTACTTCGCTACTTACCCATG
>JAHEMS010000390.1 GCA_024643595.1 Bacteroidota bacterium | reverse complement strand
AAGCACCATTAGCAGGCGTGGGTGAATGGGATGTAAAGTTATCCAGCATGGGCGTTTTTATGGGTCTTAAGTATAGAATCATTAATCAAAACTTTTATGAGAAGCATCAGTGAGCAAGGATTAATAAGACTTTTATTATGGGGATTGTTATTTATTTACATGAGTTGTTCCAGCAATGATGATCCTGGTCCTGTAGATTGTAACGCCTCCAGTCTTGCAGTTAGTTTTACTTCTACCGATCCAACTTCCTGCGCGGTTAATAATGGTACAATTACGGCAACGGCTGCTGGAGGAGAAGGACCGTTTCAATACGCGCTTGATGCAAACGGGTATGCAAGCTCGGCAGATTTCAAGGGTCTTGGAGCCGGCACCTATCAATTAAAACTTAAGGATAAAAATGGTTGCGAACGGTCAACCAGTGTTGTCTTAAAGCCATTTGGATCAACCTTGGCAGCTGTGATTACCGTAACGGATAGCGGATGTAATACGAGCAATGGCGCCATCTCTATAGATGCAACAGGAGGAACTGGGCCCTACACTTATACGATTAATAATGGAGCGGTTTCGTCTCAAAATAATGCAACGGTATTAGCTGCCGGCAGCTATGTAGTAAAAGTCACTGATGATACCGGATGTTCCGTTACAGAAACAGTGAAAGTATTAAGCGGAATAAGATTAAGTGTAGAGATAAAGGCGATTATTGATGCCAGTTGTGCCGTCACTGGTTGTCACATTTCAGGAGGAGCAGCCCCTATTTCTTTTACATCACTGGCTAATATTCAATCAAGCGCCAGTCTAATTAAAACCAAGACAGCAAGTGGTGAGATGCCAAAAGGTGGCGCAAAGCTGTCGCAGGAAAAATTAGATGCCATTGCCTGTTGGGTTGATGACGGGGCACCTAATAATTAAGATTCAATGAGGTTAAAGTGTTTTATCACACTGCTGATTATATCCTCTTGCCATAATGTATTTTGTCAGAAGTATACGATCGAGAAGTCGCTTGTTCAATTCTATTCGCACGCACCGATCGAGGATATAAAAGCTATGAACACCAGGTCTTCCGGATTGCTGAATGTCGCCAATGGGGAAGTGGTCTTTTCCATTCCGGTTAAAGAGTTTGAATTTGAAAAGGCACTCATGAAGGAACACTTCAATGAAAAATATCTGGAATCGGAAAAATATCCTAAGGCTGTCTTTCAGGGTAAATTCCAAGGTTTAATGAAGAACATTTCAGGAGAACAATCCGTGAAGGCATCAGGGAAGCTCACTATTCACGGGGTTACGAAAGAGATAGAAATAGACGGTACTATTGAATTAAAAGGAAATCAGATTATGGCACAATCCAGATTTGTCATTCGACTGGAAGATTATAAGATTAAGATTCCACAATTACTCTGGCAGAATATTGCCGAGCAGGTAGAAGTATCCGTTGAATTTATTTATAAAACATTATGAGAATACAGGTTATACTTTTTATTCTGTTGCCACTCTCTGGTTTTTGTCAGGATGATCTGTTGAAAGAGCTGGAAAGTAATGAAAAGCCAGAAAAGGATTATACGATTGGGACCTTCAAAGGTAGCCGACTCGTGAATGGGCAATCAGTAGAAACCAGGCATAAAAGAGAACTCGAATTCATTTTTGCACATAGGTTTGGGAGAATAAATGATGGCATCTATGAACTATTTGGTCTGGATCAGGCTTATGTGCGAATTGGTCTTGAATATGGAATCACCGATCGCTTTAGCGGAGGCTTTGGAAGGAACTCGGTAGATAAAACGATGGACACCTATTTGCGATATAAAATTTTACATCAGACAGCAGGTAAGGGAATGCCCATTAGCGTTACTGCTTTTGGAAATGCAGCAGTCAAAACATCTCCTAAAAAAGAAGATGCGGGCTACGACATTACCTTGCAAGATCGCATGTCGTATACTGCGCAAGTATTGATTGCCAGGAAAATTAACCCATCCATATCGATACAATTAATGCCTTCCTATGTTCATAAAAATAAAGCAGACCAGTCCATAGAAAAGAATGATCAGTTTGCCTTGGGCATAGGGGGCAGAGTCAAAGTATCTAAAAGCGTGTCATTAACTTCCGAATATTATCACCGGTTCAAAGTTCCTGAAGGAAATCCTTATCACAATTCGCTGGGATTTGGAGTAAGCATTGAAACGGGGGGGCATGTGTTTCAATTGGTGCTCACCAATACACGTGGTCTTACTGAACGTGCATTTATAACTGAAACCGCTGGAGATTTTTTTGCCGGCGATATTCATCTCGGGTTTAATGTTACAAGAACCTTTCAATTGAAACCTAAGCAATATTAGAAGTTGATTTAACCATTCTCTTTTTTACTTTTAGGTTTACGTTTTTACTTAAACCGATTTGCTCCTTCTTTCTATTGTCATTTACCTGATCATCACGGTTGTGATTGGTTATTGGGCTTCGCGCAGGGTGAAGACCTCTGGCGATTTTATGCTGGCAGGTCGAAGCCTGCCATTATTACTTAGTTCATCCGCACTCTTTGCTACCTGGTTTGGGTCAGAAACGGTATTTGGTGCTTCTTCTGAATTTCTCAAAGGTGGTCTTTATGCGGTCATTGAAGATCCATTTGGTGCTGCGCTTTGCCTGGTCTTGTTTGGATTATTTTTTGCCCGCAAATTATATTCCATGAACCTGCTTACACTGGGTGATTTTTTTAAGGTTCGGTTTGGCAAAAGGACGGAATTGGTTGCCAGTGTTTTCATCGTTCCGTCTTATATGGGGTATATCGCTGCCCAACTTCTGGCTATGGGATTAATCCTGAATGTGGTTATTGGTATGGAGGTATGGGAAGGTGTTATCATTTCGGCTTTGGTAGTTACATTTTATACCTATGTGGGCGGTATGTGGGCGATTTCCATTACTGATTTTATTCAAAGCGTAATTATAATAGGAGGGCTTATCGTTTTAGCTATTAATCTTACAATAAAGGCGGGGGGTGTTGCTGCGGTGCTTAGCGAAGCTCATCCGGATACATTTCAATTTCTTCCGAAAGGCAATTTCAAAGAAGTTGTTATCTATGTTGGAGCGTGGTCGGTGCTGGGCTTGGGATCCATTCCATCGCAAGATGTTTTTCAACGGGTAATGTCATCAGGGTCTGTCAATACCGCCGTACGTTCCTGTTACATTGCTGCTATCATGTATCTGACAATTGCCATGCTTCCCCTATTTATTAGTTTATGCGTAAAACATTTATATCCTGAATTTGCAGATGGAGACGCACAATTGGCGTTGCCCACTATGGTCCTTGGTCATGCAACCTTGCCTGTGCAAATACTTTTTTTCGGATCACTTTTATCTGCCATTATGAGCACCACCAGCTCTGCGATTTTAGCTCCTTCGGCAATATTTTCTGAAAATTTGGTAAAGCCGCTTGCCAAGGGAAGATTGAACGACAAGCAACTGCTTATGATAACCCGATTTTCAGTGCTAGGTTTTAGTGTGATAGCGACCATCATGGCAACCATGCGTTCAAACATATATGAACTGGTAGGGGAGTCTTCCATGTTGAGTTTGGTTTCCTTATTTGCGCCTTTGGTCCTAGGATTATATTGGAAAAAGTCCACAGCAACGGGTGCTTTATTATCTATGGTATTAGGTACCTTTGCGTGGTTTATTTTTGGGAGATTGGATTCCAGCTGGCCAAGCCTGATCCCAGGGCTTTTGGTAAGCTTGTTGGCAATGATTTTTGGAAGTTTAGTTTGGAAGAAAAAATAAAAAGTAATGATAACCGTAGAGCTTAATAGAATTGACCAGGATTTTCATATGGAAGCGGTGAATATGGCTGGAAACAAAATACAGATGGATGCTGGTCCTGACGATGGTGGACATGAACTAGGTTTTCGCCCGATGCAATTACTGCTGGCTGCATTTGGAAGTTGTAGCGCGATCGATTTAATCCTCATATTACGTAAACAACGTGAGCCCCTCAATGATTTGAAAATCACAGTAACTGGTGAGCGAGAGAAGGGTGCTGTCCCATCTTTATATA